>CAZFZW010000005.1:0-27643 GCA_964523465.1 uncultured Clostridium sp.
AAAGAGGCGTTAAAAAGATGCGAACACTCGCTATACTTTCCATAGTTCTGCCGTTTGTGTCTGAAATAATAAGCGAAGTAGCTTTTGCCTGTGCCGGATTGACCGATTCAAGCACTATCAGCGCCAGTATAGATATTACGGTAGGCATAGGATTGCTCATTGTTTCGCTGATATTAAACTGCGGTGCAGAGCTTGAACAACGCCTTGCCGTTGAAATGCTCAATAACGCCCCCAACGATGAAGAGTTCAGACAGGATGAGCCTGTTGAATAAACAATATAAGGTTTAGCCAACAATCTAAAAACAATAAGGATAGCTCTTAATTGGAGCTGTCCTTATTGTTTTGTCGCCTGCGTTTTATCGGTTTTTATAATCGCTTGAATCGCATCAGTATCACAACCGTCAGTATTAAAAAAATCCCGAAAGCATCAGCTGCTTTCGGGATTTTTGTTCAAAGTGGTTTATTTAACAGGGATAGATATATCGCACTCGGGAATCCACTTGCCCTCCTGAAGGTTTCTTGCACGGAAGAGGATTTCATCCTCATAAACCTCACCGATATATGCAAGTCCTGTGCCGTTAACGGAGCCGTCCTTGTTCTCGATGGTGAACGAGGGAAGGTTGATTGAATAGAATCCCTCTATCTCCTCATAGCTGTTGTCGCCGAATCCGGAATGAAGGTGACCGGTGATAAGAACGACAGTGCCGTTTTGAGCGTGCTTTGCAAGGATAGCCTTGATTTCATCGCTCTGATCGCCGACAGAACCGGCATCCTTGTTTGTTCCGTTACCCCATGTATTGGGCAGGTCGTGGGTCAGCTTGAGAGGCTGGTGAAGAATAACAAATACAGGCTCACCGTTTGCACTGGCAAGCTCGGAATCAAGCCACTGAAGCTGTGCGGGGCTGATATAAGCCTCTTCAAACTCAGTCTTATCTGAACCCATAACGATAAACTTGTAACCGTTAACAGTCTCGGAATAAGCAAGCTTGCCCTCTTCATAAACGCTGTCGCTCATGCTTGTATCGCCGTTAAGTGCGTTAGTGAAGTTGGTAAATCGGCTTACGCTCTGGCTGTAAATTCTAAGTCTGAGGTCGTGGTTTCCTGTAGCCATAATAAAGCGGGTGTCGATAGAGCAAAGCTCATCATAGACAAGCTGATACTCCTCGGCAAGTCCGTTCTCGGCAACATCGCCAAGACCGACAAGAGCATCGAACTCGCACTCTGCATTTCTCAGGTCAATGCAAGCCTCCTGGAAAACGCGATATCTGCTGAACAGATAGTTGGAAACCTGAGGGTCAGCCATCGTTGCGAAAACAAGCTTGACATTCTCGGGATCCTTCGCCTTGATCGGGTCATCGGTCGAAGGAGCGACAACTCCGCCGCAAAGCGAATAAACGAGTGTGATAATGCAAGTAAGAATTTTGAAACAGAGTCTCTGGATGATACATAAATCCATAGGTTTTACCTCCAATTATTTGTATGATTAGCGTATCACTTTACAAAGCCAATGTCAATGAGAGTTTAGCATATTAAATACATTAAATTTGTATAAAGTTCATAAAAAAATAAAAACAAAATGGGATTGTTAAATAAAGCAGCAACAAAAAGCGTGTTTATGTTGTGAAAGCAAGTTTGATTGTTTATAAATATTTCTTAAAAGCAATCTTCATTTTCAAAGCAGTGTCAATCACCCAATCGAACTGTTCCGACCACTCGTTCTTGTTGTCAAAATCCGCCGGATGAGATATAAGAATTCTGCTGGCTTTTTTGTCCGGCAATTCTCTCCAGTCAAGTTTCATATTCATCTCCGATTCAATTTCCTCCTTATGGGAGTAAAGTTTATGAAACTACTGCCAAAACCACTAAAAAGAGATTCCGAGATTTTCCTTAATCGGACTTATGCACGGAATCACTTTGTTTTAGCCACTTTTCAGTTGTTTATAGTTATTTCCTTGACAGCAGACAGACCGTCTCCACATGATTCGTGTGTGGGAACATATCGACGGGTTGGATTTTTACTGCTTTATAGCCGTGCTTTATCAGGAAGCGGAGGTCTCTTTGCTGGGTTTCGGGGTTGCAGGAAATATAGACCACCTTTTCGGGGGCGAGGGTTACGAGTGACGAGAGGAAGCACTCATCGCTTCCGGCACGGGGCGGGTCCATAAAGACCACATCTGCCCTCTCCTTATCCTGTGCCATACCGAGCATAAATTCACCTGCATCGTCACAGAAGAAGCGGACATTTTTTATCCCGTTGCGTTTGGCGTTGGATATTGCATCATGTACGGCATCACGATTTAACTCGACGCCTATCACCTCGCCTGCGTGCTTTGACGCTACGAGTCCTATTGTGCCGATTCCGCAGTAGGCATCTATCACCTTCTCACTGCCGCTCATATCGGCATATTCCATTGCGGTGTTGTAAAGCACCTCTGTCTGCACGGGGTTTATCTGATAAAACGAACGGGGCGAAATTCTGAATGTAAGTCCGCACAGCTCGTCCTCGATTTTTCCCATTCCATAGAGCACATTTTCCCTTTCTCCGAGAACCAGGCTTGTCTGATAAGGGTTGATGTTATGCACTACCGTTGTAATGTCGGGATGTGCTTTTCTCAACGCCTTGACGAAGTTGTTCTTTGCAGGGAAAATCGGCCCAGCCGTGACGAGAACCACCATTATCTGGTTGGTTGTGAAGCCACGCTTTACGAGCACATGACGAAGTACGCCACTGCCGCTTCGCTCGTCATAGGGCTGAATTTTAAAGCTCTTTAACAAATTGCGGACAGTGACGATTATTTCATCTGCTTTGGTGTCTTCAGTCAGGCACGAATCGACACAGACTATACTGTGCGTGCCCGACTGATAAACACCCGATATTATTTTTCCGTTTCTTGCCGTTGCAAATGCCGCCTGAACCTTGTTGCGGTAATGGTACGGAGACTCCATACCGATTATCGGCTCGACCTTTGCAAATTCTCCGAGCAGGCGTTCAACCTTGCGTTGCTTGAACTTCAACTGCTCGGGATAAGTTAAATTCTGGAGCTGACAACCGCCGCACTTTTTGTACAGCGGACACTTCTTTTCCTCAATCATTCTTCTGCTGTTCCTTTTTGGCCAAATCGTTGGTGTTCATTGAGTTGCGATAAACAACAAAGCGGTCATAAAAATACTCTGTGACAAGGTTTGTCGCCATACAAATTGCCTCAACAAGGTAGTTGTTCCACATAAGCGTATCAGTAGCGTAATGCGTAAACCATGTGCTCAAAGGAGAAAATACGCAATAGAACGCCGCAACCTTGAGCATTGCTATGGGAATATTATTAGCCGACTTAAATGTAAATTTGCGGTTGAAAGTGAAATTCCACAGCACGGAGAGTATAAGCGAAATAAGATTTGCTATCCACGCCTTGAGATTAAACACTTCAAAAAGCAGAGTATAGGACGCTATCTGTATAACTCCTGCCGAAGCCGAGAAAAGTGCAAATTTGACAGTCTGCATAATATTCTCTTTTGTTGTGAGTTTCTGAGTTTCGGGGGATGACCGTGTTTTATTCTCTGACATTGCGATTCTCCTTTATATCGAAATTAAATATTTCCTGCGTTTTTCAGCATCTCTTCTGCGGAGCGCAGCTGAATATCCGTAATATCAAGTCCGCCGGTTATGCGTGCTATCTCATACTTTCTGCCCTCTGTATCAAGGCGTTTGACACCTGTATATGTCTTGCCGTTTGAAACAGACTTGCTGATAAGCATATGACTGTTTGCCTGTGCCGCTATCTGTGCGGAATGGGTAACGCATATGACCTGGCGACCGTTTGAGACCTCACGAAGTTTCATTGCAACTTTCTGTGCTGCTCTGCCGCTGAGTCCCACATCAATTTCGTCAAATATCATTGTATCGAGGCCATCTCTGCCGGCAATAACACTCTTTATCGCAAGCATAACTCTCGACAGCTCGCCGCCCGATGCGATTTTTGCAAGCGGTTTTACGGTCTCGCCTGCGTTGGCGGAAATTAAAAATTCTATGTTATCCGCACCGTTTATTGTAAACGGTGTTTTTTCTCTGTTTACGCAGAATTTGACTGAGGGCATATCGAGAAATTCGAGCTGTGCCGTAACACCCTTTTCAAACTCCCTTGCCGCACGCTCTCTTGACTCGGTGAGCTGTTGAGCAAGAGTGCGAACCTCGTTCTTTGTTTGAGTAACAAGTCTGTCAAGCTCCGCTACACGCTCATCGGAAAGTGCGATTTTGTTACGCTCTTCTTTAGCGGAATTGAGGAAATCAAGCATCTCCTCTTCCGTCGCACCGTATTTAACGGAAAGTCGGAAAAGCATATCGAGGCGTGCTTCTATTTCATTGAGTTCAGACGGGTCATAGGAGAAATCATCCAGTGCATTTCTCAACTCATCGGCACATTCCTCAAGCTCATAGCTTGCACTGCGGATTGTCTGAGCGGTGTGCTCGACATCCTTATAATATCTTGCGGCATCCTCAGCGTTGCCTGCACAGTCGTCGAGAGCTGTCAAAAGACTGAAACTGTCATCCGCACCCTGCAAAATCTCATATGCGGCTCTGAGTGAGGCAGTCACCCGTTCGCAGTTTTGCAAAAGTGTCTTTCGCTCGGCAAGCTCATCACGCTCGCCCAATCTTATATCGGCCTCTTCCAACTCGTTTATCTGATAATCAAGCAAGTCGAGCTTCCTCAGTTTTTCCGACTCATCGGTTTTGAGAGAATCACGCTCTCTGATATAATCGCAGAGCACCGAGAAACGCTCCCTGTACTGTTTCAAAATATCCGCATTATCGGCAACGCAGTCGATAAACTCAAAATGCTTTTCCGGAGCCATCAATGCCTGATTGTCATGCTGACCGTGGATGTTGATAAGTTCATGTCCCACCTGTCTGAGCACGGCGACAGTGGTCGGAGCACCGTTTATACGGCAGACATTCTTTCCGTCCGCACCGAGGGTACGCTTCAAAAGGATATTGCCGTCCTCATCCGGCTCGACATCAAGCAGTGCAAGACGGTCTGCTACCTCTTTTGAGACATTGCAAAAAAGTGCGGTGACACTTGCCGACGCCGCACCTGTTCTTATCAGCTCACGGGAGGTTCGCTCGCCGAGCACGGCATTTATCGAGTCGATGATTATCGACTTACCTGCACCGGTCTCACCCGTGAGAACATTGAGCCCCGAATCAAATTCAATCTCGGCACTCTCGATTATCGCTATATTCTCTATCTTCAAGCTGAGAAGCATAGCCTATACCTCATTTTTCAATAAGTCTTTTAATGGAATCTTTCATCTGCGACGCACAGCTCTCGCTCCTGCAAAGAGCAAAAATGGTGTCATCGCCTGCAAGAGTGCCCACAAGTCCGTCCCAATGCATGGAATCGAACGCAGCACACGCAGCCTGTGCCATACCCGTATAACAGCGAATGACTATCGTATTGCCTGCATAATCCGCCGATACGACCGACTGAGCGAATATGCTGTGAAACTTTGAAAGCAGCTCGTCCGACTCGGTCTTTGTCACTGCATACTTATACTGACCGTTTGCCCCCATTGTCTTGACAAGGCGCAGCTCCTTTATGTCTCTCGACACTGTTGCCTGAGTTGCATCAAAGCCGTTCTCCTTGAGCTTTTGCAGCAGCTCTTCCTGAGTTGACAGATCGTATTTTTCGATTATATCGAGTATCGCTTCCTGTCTTCTTTTCTTCACTGTTATACCTCCCGTGCGGTATTCATACCGCCGTTCCATTTAAGCATTTTTCTGTTAAGTATTTCAACAAAGCTGTCATTTTTAAGTCTGATAAAATTTGCAAAGACATCGGATTTTTCCACTTTTATACTCCCCTGCGCCGACACCGTGAACGGCTCATCGCCGTCACAGGAAACGCAGATTGGATTGCCGTCAGAGGAATAGACACTGAGCACCGAATCTTTGTCGAGCACAAGCGAACGGGTGAAAACCGAGTGCGAGCATATCGGTGTCATCACAATGCACTCAAGTTTCGGGTCAACCACGGGGCCACCTGCCGAGAGAGAATATGCCGTCGAGCCTGTCGGGGTAGAAATTATCAGTCCGTCGCCGAGATAGCGGTTGAAAAATCTCGAATCAAGGTCAACATCTATCTCCGATATACCGCCCATTCGGGCATTACGCATAACGGTTGCATCATTGATGCTGTAACCACACTCCGACCTGTCGCCGTCAGTCACGGTAGTCTTGAGCATCATACGCCTGTCCGTGCAATAGTCGCCACTGATAAGCTTGGAGAGCAAATCAAGCTCATGTATTTCAAGTCCTGCCATAAACGCAAGCCGTCCTGCATTTATTCCGAGAACCGGTTTTGAATACGCCGCCGCTTTTTTGGCAGAGTGGATTATCGTGCCGTCACCGCCGACAGTTATCACGGCCGTGCAACCCTCAAGCAAATCTTTCTCCGAAAGGAATATCGCCTTTGTATCGAAAAAATCGTTTTTTGTCTCCTCGGGCAGAGAATATGCCGCACCGAGTTCATCAAGTTTAGCACAGATGAGCCTTGTCACCTGTGCGGCGTTTTTTCTTGTAAGATTGGGAATTATTGCAAAAATCATATTACTTCTCCCAACTCAAAACGCTCCGTGTGCCGCCGCAACCACACCTGCAATATCAGGAGCGGACACGGCATCGGAATTTGTTTTTTGAAGATAAATCAAATATTCTATATTTCCCTCAGGCCCTTTTATGGGCGAAAAGTCAAGGCTTTTGACTTCAAATCCCTGTTCGGACGCATAAGTGCAGACATTCTCAATTACTTTTATATGTATGCGTGAATCTTTGACAACGCCTTTTTTGCCGACATTCTCTCTGCCTGCCTCAAACTGAGGCTTGATAAGACAGACGGCGGTGCCGCCATCCTTTATCAATAGAGAAAGTGACGGCAAAATATGTTGAAGCGAGATAAAAGAGACATCCACGCTCGCAAAATCCGCCTTTTCGGGTATCTCATTTGCGGTTATGTAGCGAAAATTCGTCTTTTCGAGGTTCACTACTCTATCATCGGATATGAGTTTTTGGGAAAGCTGACCGCTGCCCGAATCTACAGCATAAACCTTTCTCGCTCCGTTTTGGAGCATACAGTCGGTAAAACCGCCTGTCGATGCGCCGACATCAATGCATAAATATCCGTCAAGAATGATACCGAATGCAGTTATCGCCTTGTCAAGTTTCAGGCCTCCACGGCTGACAAACTTCGCCGTTTCGCCTCTATATTCGATTATATCACAGTCATTCGCCAAAAGTCCAGCCTTTGAAACAAGTTTACCGTTCAAATAAACATTTGAATTTTTAATCATTTCTTTGGCCTTTTCACGGGAGGGTGCTATACCCTGCTCGACCATGAGAACATCTATGCGTTTTCTGCTGTTTTCCACAGTCAATTCCCCTTTACGAGTGAATATACGCTGTCCTCATCAAAGCCGTACTTATGGAGCAGAGATTCAACGGACGCCTGTTTAACAAAGCCGCCTTCGACTGCTCTGAGATTATATTTGCCGCAAAAACCGGATTCGGAAAGTTCCAGAAGGAAGCCCTCTCCCACTCCGCCACGTCGTATTCCCTCTTCAACAAAAAATACCGATTCGCAGTCCGCTGCCGCATTGACGGCCTCGGGACAGACGGGAATGATGCGGTTTAATTTAATAAGCTTCACACTCTCGCCCTCTGCCTTGAGACGCTCATAAGCAAAGGCGCAGGCAGAGAAAGTTCTGCCATATGTGACTATCGCCTTTCGAGCGTGCTCGTCACCGAAAACATCATAATCCGCAAAGGTCGGCTTAATATCCTCGGGCAATGCTCGCTGTGCCCCTCTCGGGTATCTTACGGCAACCAGTTTTGACTCCGAATAGAGTGCCTGCTGCATGGCGTGTCGGAGTCCCTCATAGGTCGAGGGAGAATATACGGTTATATCGGGCACGCTTCTGAGCATTGAGACATCGAAAACACCCTGATGCGTCTCGCCGTCCTCGCCGACAAAACCGGCACGGTCAATGGCTATGACCATCTTCTGCTTTTGCAGTGCGGCATCATGCAGGAGCTGGTCAAAGCAACGCTGGAGAAAGGTGGAATAAACAGCAAAGACGGGAATAAATCCGCTCTTTGCAAGTCCGAGAGAGAACGCCACGGCGTGTTCCTCGGCTATACCTATATCAAAAAATCTGTCCTTATATTCATTTGAAAAGCGGTCAAGTCCCGTACCGATTGACATGGCGGCGGTTATGGCACACACTCTGTCATCGCACGAGGCGAAATCGCACATAATGTCCCCGAAAACATTTGAAAAACTCGTTCCCGAAGAGAGCGGTTCGCCTGTGTTTATATCAAACTTCGATATTCCGTGGAACTGCTCGGGGGCACGCTCGGCAAAATCATAGCCTTTGCCCTTGAGGGTGTTGATGTGCAGAAGTACGGGTTTATCATACTTCTTCGCCATTTCAAAAGCCTCGCAAAGCTGGCGGATGTTATGTCCGTCAACAGGGCCTATATAGTGAAGTCCGAGATCTTCAAACCACGAGTCCGAATAGATAAGTCTTTTCAATGTGCTTTTAAGATCAAACGCCGCTTTGGAGAGAGATTCGCCGACAATAGGAATGTGTCTGAGCACTTTTTCGGTGCGTGCTTTCATTCTGTAATACTCGGGTTTTGCTCTGACAACAGCGAGATAGCGAGCCATTGAACCGACATTCTCTGAAATCGACATCTCATTATCATTGAGCACGATTATAAGTCTTGAGTGAGTTCTGCCTGCGTTATTAAGCGCTTCATAGAACATACCGCCTGTCATCGAGCCGTCACCGACCACGGCGACAACGGTATTTTTGTTCCCTTTGATTAAATTTGCAGTGGAAAGTCCGAGTGCGCTCGATGCGGCAGTACTCGAATGTCCGCTGTAAAACATATCGTGCTCACTCTCATCGGGGCGGGTAAAGCCCGACAGGCCATTTTCCTGACGCAGGGTAGAAAAGCGGTCGTATCTGCCTGTGAGCAGTTTATGGGTATAAGCCTGATGTCCGACATCCCATACAAACTTATCCCTCGGAGAGTCAAACTCCCTGTGCATGGCAAGAGTAAGCTCCACAACACCGAGATTGGATGCAAGATGACCGCCCGTCTTTGAGACGGTATCTATCAAAACTCCTCTTATCTCGGCGGCAAGCTCATTAAGCTCACCGTAGCTCATATTTTTAATATCCGCAGGGGATTTAATGTTTTTAAGGTACTTTTCAGACATAAAGTCCTCAGCCTTTCATCTTTAAATCAGCTTTTTCTTGAAAGAAGTTCGCCGGAAAGCTCGATAAGGAATCGAGACTCCTCACCGAAAACCGAAAGCGATGCCATTGCCCTCTCGGTCAACTCCTGTGCTATCTCCTGTGCTCTTTCAAGTCCGAGCAAAGATACATAGGTATTCTTGCAATTTTCGGCATCACTGCCCACGGGCTTACCGAGGGTCGCCTCATCACTCGTGACATCAAGAATATCATCGACTATCTGAAATGCTATGCCGAGACTTTCAGCATAGTTTCGAGCCGCCTCAAGTTTTTCTTTATCCGCTCCTGCGACGATGCAGCCGAGCTGACACGCCCCTCTGATAAGCTCGCCCGTCTTTAAAAGGTCAACACTTCTCAACTCATCGACAGTAACAACCCCGTTTTCATTTTCGAGATCCTGCACCTGGCCTGCTATCATACCGGCACATCCCGCAACCTCAGCGAGCAGCGAAATTGCTTTGACAACCGCCTCGGGCGAAACGCCTTTTGCCTCGCTAGCCACCTTGAAAGCGAATGTCAAGAGCGAATCGCCTGCGAGAAGCGCATTTGCCTCGCCGAACTTTATATGGCTCGAGGGCTTGCCGCGGCGCATATCATCGTCATCCATACACGGCAGGTCGTCGTGAATGAGCGAATAAGTGTGAATAAACTCGATTGCACACGCAAACGGCACAGCCGTCTCGACATCACCGCCGCACATCCTGCAAAACTCGAGCACGAGCATGGGTCTTATACGCTTGCCGCCGTTTTCGACACTGTATCGCATAGCCTCAAGCATTTTTTCTTCGCCCGAGCCTGACGGTGCGGTATTAAGATAAGACTTGAGTGCCAAATCAATAAGCTTTACATATTCGTCAACCGTGTAATTCTTACTCATCGTCATTCTCCCCTTCAAGCTCGGACAGCTCCTTTATCTTCGTTTGAGCCTTGTCGAGATACTCATTACAAAAGGTAACAAGCTTTGTTCCCTCCTCAAAGAGCTTGAGGGATTCGTCAAGAGAAGTCTCTCCGCTTTCGAGAGTAGAAACTATATCTTCAAGTCTTTTTACAGAATCTTCATATGACTTCTTTGCCATTTTATCTGCCTCCGTTTTTCTGTGACGATGTGACCTGTGCTTTGAGCTTTATACTGTTGGTGCTGACGGTTATTTCATCGCCGACTGTCGGAATATTGCTGTCCGAAATCAGTCTGCCGTCACGCTCCACGGCAGCGTAGCCGCCCGAAAGGATTCTAAGCGGGCTGAGTGCGTCAAGCCTGCCTGCAAGGACAGAAAGTCGCATCTTCTCCGACTGATGTATTCTTTGCACCGCCGTGCGTATTTCGGTAAAATAAGAATCGATTATCTGCCGCTGTGCAAGTATCTGCCCCTCGGGGCCGTTCGCTTTAAGCTGTGCCTGAACACGGTACAGCTCGTTATATTTCACTCTGAGATTCAGCTCAAGCGCCGAAGTACAACGCCGTTTCATTGCGTTTATATAGGCGTGCTGTTCTTCCCTGTCGCTCACGGCAAGTTCCGCCGCCGCAGACGGCGTGGGAGCACGAAGGTCTGCGACAAAATCGCAAATAGTAAAATCCGTCTCATGGCCGACAGCCGAAATAACGGGAATTTCACTCGCCGCCACCGCTCGGGCGACAAGCTCCTCGTTAAACGCCCACAGCTCCTCCACGGAGCCGCCGCCTCTGCCGACTATCAAAACATCGGCAAATTTGCCTTTATTAAACCGCCCGATAGCCTGTGCTATCTGCCCTGCCGCCGATGCGCCCTGAACCTGCACGGGACAGAGTATTATTTCGGTTGACGGACTGCGGCGTGAAATAACATTTATAATATCTCTGACCGCCGCACCTGTCGGCGAAGTCACGACGCCGACCCGTTTCGGGAAGCGTGGGATAGGCTTTTTTCTGTCGGGGTCAAACAAGCCCTGGGATTCAAGCTTTTTCTTGAGCTGTTCAAACGCTATACTCAGTGCGCCTGCACCGTCTGGCTGCATATCTTCTATATACAGTTGATACTGGCCGTCACGCTCAAAGACACTCACCCTGCCCCTGGCTATGACTTTCATACCGTTTTCGGGCATAAAGCCGAGGTGCTCGTTATCAGAGCTGAACATGACCGCCTTTATCGCCGCCTTATCATCCTTGAGGGTGAGATAAAAATGACCCGTTCTGTAATGATTGGTAAAGTTGGAAATCTCTCCGCTGACAAAAACTGTCCGCAGATTATAATCGGAATCCATGACGGATTTGATATATCGATTCAACTGGCTGACGGTTACGCTGACAGATTCAAGCATTGCGGCTCTCCTTGAGGAAAGTGAGATACGCCGTACCGGCGGCATTGTCCGCCGAAAACTGAGGTTGGGCAAAATATGCACCGAACTCCTTTGTAAAGCGATCTCTGATTATTGAATTGGACATAACTCCGCCTGCAAACACAAGCGGCAGGTCTCCGTATTTTTTGAGAATATTTTTTGTCATGCCCTCAAGCGTTGAGAGCACAAATTCGATGCAGTATTTTGCAATGTCCCTGTTGCTCTCGCCTTTTTCGAGCATTGAAATACACTTGTTTTCAACTCCGGACAGGCAGCAATCGGTATCTTTGACGCAGGGATGAGGTTTAATTTTTCCGTCACTCTCGAGTGCCAGTCTTTCAAGCTCTGCTCCGGCAGGAAATTTAAGTCCCATTGCAACGCCCACACGGTCTATCACCTGACCTGCATTGAGGTCGAGAGTTTTGCCGATTATATCTATTTTCAAAAGCCTGTCCCTGTCCGGTCTGACAAGCAGTGCCTCGGTAGTACCGCCGGAAACATGAAACGCAATAAACTCACGCTCCAAAAGCTCGGTGTGACCACTCGAATAAACGGCAGCGGCAACATGACCTGCCTGATGTGAGAACTCATAAAGCGGAACATTAAGTGCCGCAGACAGGCATTTGGCAGTGTTAAGTCCGACGGTAAAGCAGGGCATATACGAGCCTTCGATATCTCTCGGTGCATAGGATGCTCCGATGAAATCGGGCTTGCCGTACTCGGAGATAACAGGTGTCAAAACCTGCCAGAGCTGCTGCGTATGATGAAACACGGCATCACTCTGACGAAGCCCTCTCTCGCCGCTTTTAACGGGCAGTAAAAGTTTCTGTTGAAAAACACATCCGCTCACATCTTCATAGGCTGCGGCGGATGTAGTGTAATTGCTTGTATCTATTCCGAGATAAACAGCCATGGCTTACTCCCCGTCCGTGGGGGCGTTGCCTCTGTCTGCCGAAATTTCCTCTCTTGCTACAGAACCGAGGACACCGTTGACAAACGATGCATCATCGACTGTTGCATACTTCTTGCACAGCTCGACTGCCTCGTTAATCGAAGTGCCGACAGGAACCTCGGGTATGTACAGCATTTCGCACACGCTCAGTCTCATAGCGGAGAGCGCAACTCTCGAAATTCTGTGTTTTTTCCAGTTCTTTGAATACTTCTCGATAACGGCATCGATAGTATAAAGCTTGTCCCATGCGGTCTGAGCAAGCCTTGAGGCGAACTCGTCCGACTCTATCGTTCCGTTTTCAAGACCGATGTCTATTATATCATCCATCTCGGTCTCCGGGCTAAATGACATTTCAAACAGCAGGGCAAACGCCTGCTCTCTCGACTGACTTCTTGTCATAAAAATCTCCTGTCTCCCCTTCAAAAATCTCCTTGTGTGCTCGGTAAAACCCAAGCGAGCCCTCCCAAAAGAGAGGGCTTGAAACTCAGTCTTCTTCTACCGGCTCAATGTCCATACCGGCTACGGAGACATTGACCTTTGAAACCATCTTTCCCGTCATGCTCTGCACGGCGTTCTTGACATTTTTCTGAATATCCGCCGCAACCTTCGGAATCTTCGTTCCGGGGGCAATGTTCACATGGACGGATATTTTCACATCGTTGTCAGACGACACGACACGCACAAATCTCGACGCTCCTTCTCCGAGCTTGAAGATAGAGTGCATATCCGGCGTTCTGACGGCGAAACTGCTCACGCCTTCAACATCCTTGGCGGCATTGAGAGCTATCGATGCTATAACATCCTCGGAAATAACGAGGCTGCCGATATTGTCAACAGTTCTGTTTTCTTCCACAGGGCATTCCTCCTTCTGCCCTATATTATACCACAAACCTGAAAATTCTCAACTACTTAATTCAATAATTGTTATGTTTTCAGCAGAAAAGCCCGTTTGTTTTAAGACTATTTCTTTTATTTGAACAATAGTTGTGTCATTGAGTACACCTTTTGCGACAATTATTTCCGCTGTACCGTTGTTCACTATGGCAACGCACTCACTGCCGGTCTTGGCTTTTATGAGTGCTTCCATATCAGCCTCGAGCTTTATGGCGTTTGAAAGTGCAGTGAGGGATTCAGTCGCCTGTTTGACAGCCGCCGAATCGGAGGATGAATCCTTGATAACTTTATTGAGTGTCTCCTCTGCCTCATCGTGCGAGGTGCTTCTTCTGAGCTTTGCTGAGGCAAAATAGTCACTGCTTTTCGAAGTCTGCGCCGCACTTTCGGAAACACTCGAAGAATTGACAAGCTTTGCATCGCCGAGATTTCCGCCTGTCTGTTCAACCTCTTCAACCGACACGCCGCCGTTTGTGCTTTCGAGTGACGGGCGGTTATAATACCAGTTGATAAATACCGCCGACCCGAGTGCCAGAACGAGTGCCGCCGCAACTATCTGCCTTTTCTTAACGACCATAACAATCAATCCTTTCGGTAAAATACGCCTTGCTAATCTGACATTTTCGCTATATATACTCTCGATGAGCTGATGTCGAGAACCGCAGTGACTGTCTGAATTATCTCCTGACGAACCGCATCGTCTCCGCCGCCCTCACAGACTATCGCAACGCCTCTTATCTTCGGCTGAATGAGCTTTATTATCAATCCGCCCTCATCACCGTCCGTCTCGATTAAAACATATTCCTTCTCCTGCGAAAAATCTTCATTGAGTTTGGATTCATCGGCAGAGGAATCGTTTTTGATTTTTTCGTTTTTGGCGTAGACCTGCTCCGTTCCACTCTCGAGAGTCACCATGACGCCGGTTTTCCCCGCTCCGTCAATGGAAGAAATAATTTCAGTAAGCTTTTTCTCTATATCCTCAGCATAACTTTCCTGAGCGACCGATGCCCCGGTCTCAGCCTCGTTCTTTTCATCCTCCTGCGGCGAGACTGACGAAATGACCAGGAGCAAAATCCCTACAAGTCCCACCACACAGAGCAAAACAAGTTTTTTATCCGCTTTAAAAAATTCTTTGAGCTTTTCAAGCCCCGGTATTTTCACATTCATCGGCTATCGCTCCTGCTTCTTATGTCAACAACGGTTTCTCCGGAAAAAAGTGCATACAGTTTTTCTACCGTTTCATCAGTCAGAACGGCTCCCTCGGGCAAAACTATATTCGCCTTTTTGATATATATGCAGCCGTCCTCATCTATATCCGTCAAAAAATCCGTCTCACATTCGGGATAGCCCGAATGTGCCAAAATTTCCTGAACCTGTGTGTTAATTTCGTCGGCATAAGCGGCTGTCAGATAATAATTCACTTCGTTTTTTAAGTCCTCCGATATTTCGTCGGCATCTTTCGGCAGTGTGTCTTCGGCATCAAGTTTCACCGCCGCACCTGCAAGCGGCAAAATCATTGAACAGACTACGCTCAAAGAGACAACACACCTCATAACCTTTTGCATATTGCCTTTCGGTACAAGGGCATAAATCACGGATGAAAATATCGCCGTTGTGCAAATGCCCAGCATCCACTGTTTCACTTCATCCAAGGTTACGCCCCCTTTACGGAAATTACTATGCCTGTCGAAACCGTGAAAAGCGCAAGCAAAAAGATAATGACGGAACTTATCACCGTCAACGCCGCCGACAGGGTTTCAAGAGTATCACAGGTAGAGTCGTCACCGAGGGCAGAGGACATAATCGAGAGCAGTTTCAAAAACAGTATTCTGACCGTCATTTGGACAACGCAGGGCAAAACCGTCAGTACCGCCGCCGCAACCGCAAACACTCCTACCGTATTCTTCAAAAGAGACAGACTGCCGACTATCGAGGAATACGCATCACTCAATGCACCGCCGACAATAGGCACACCCGAGCTTAACGCAAGCTTTATTCCCTTTGCCGCAAGATTGTCGGCACTGCCTGCAAGCAGGCTTTTCAGTCCAAGCAAAGCGGAAAACACCGTTGCCGCAACTGAAAGTGTGCCGATTGAAATTTTTTTAACGAGCTGCGAAAGCTTCGTAAGCTTCAAGTCGGGACTTATTGATGCCGATATTCCGAAAGCCGCAAACGCTCCGCACAGAGGGATTATTATATTCTCGGCTATTTGACCGACTCCCTGTGCCGCCGCCACAACAAAAGTGCTGTAAGTCAGTGCAAGTGTCGGATCGCCTGCGGCAGTGATTATTCCCGCAAGCACGGGAATGAGAGCGAGCATAAAATCAGCGAGCAGTGACACGGCACTTATACCGCCCGAGATGATACCCGAACAGGCAGTGAATGTGCCGACTGCAACCGCACTGCCTATCACGGCATCGAGTACGCCAGAAAGATTTTCGGACACAGTCAAGGCTTTTATCACCCCTGCGATGACCGCTATTGCCGCAACTGCGAACATATCCCGAATCTCGCCGCCGAGGCCATCCTCCGCCACATCCAAAAGTATTTTGAAAAGCTGTTGGGGCGACGATGTTAACATTGAGCCGTAGTCGGAGAGATCAAAGCCTGCTTTGTCGAGATATTCTCTGACATTATCCGGCAGCGAATCTTCGATTTTTTCGGCTCCGCTCTGCCGATAAAACGACTGATAATAATCATCTGCCGTCTCACCCTCGGCAAAACAGAATATATCAAGCACCAGAATCAGTGCAAGACCGCAAAAGAAAATCTTTATACATCTCATAAGCTGTCCTCAAACATTTATAAGCTCTGCAGCGAGTGCCACGGCAGACTTTATGAGCGGCAGAGCAAAAGCGATTACAGTAAGCTTGCCGACAAGCTCCGTCACACCCGCAAGTGCCGAATTTCCAGTGTCACGGCAAATATCGCCTGCCATCTGTGCTACCGTTGCCACTCCCAAAGCCTTTATCAAAAGAGTTATGCACTCGTTCCCTGTCTGCGACAGTTCGGAGATAAGCGCAAGTCCCTCAAGCACATCTTCGGCAATTTTCATCACAGCCGCCGCCAAAGCGGCAACCGCCGCTATTTCAACTATCGGGGCATACTCGGGACGGTTTTGCTTTATTATCGCCGACATTATGCAGACAGAGACCGCCAGCACAGCGGTTTTAATAATCTCTTCCATATCAGCTCAACATTCCGTTCACCGCATCGAGCAGCTCGGCGAGATACGGCAACAGCATTATAAGCACGGCGGCAATACCCGCAAGGACGGTTATAAGCGCATAATCGTCACGCCCGGCACGGGAGAGCACCTGACTGAGCACCGCCACGATAATACCGACAAGGGCAATTTTTATAACTATTCCAACATCCATAAGCAATCCTCGGCAAAGCCGTTTCCTTCCGATTAATTCATATTGCCGCTATCACCACAGTCGCACCTGCAAGTGCGCCGAGTGAGGGCAAAACCTTTGAATATCTTGCGCTTTTCTCCCTCGCCGCCTCCAGCCGCAGGGAAAAGTCCGCATAATACATATCACAATTTGTTATCTGCCCGTCGAGTGCCGTAGTTCCGAGGGTATTGCCAAAGGATATAAGCCGCTCGACATCGGGCAGATTAAGTCCTGCGGTGTTCGTCCTGTCACGAAGTGCGTTTTTCCAAGCAAGCGGAAACGGCTCGGAGTTCAGCAGTTCTTTGCACGCCGACAAAAACTTCAAATCAGCAAGTTCCTCAGACGATGCAAGAATATCCAAAAGCGGTTCTATCGGACAACAACAGCACTCGAGCTGAGTATGTATCACAGAAAACATAACGCAGACTTTTTCAAGGCGATTCACACGCATTTTGAGTCTGTTCGCCGCATAGCTGCCTGCAAAAACAAGAACCGCCGCTATCAACGCCGCTCCCATTACACGCATAATCTCGCTCCTTCAAGTCGTATATTCGTGCCTCTTTGTCCACCGTGTCGCCGAGCAGAACAAGCTTTGAAAAAGCGTTTGATGACAAAAGCTCTCTGCCGCCCGGTCGGGCATAAACCTCCTGCAAACTTTGGGCGTGTATGCTTAAAACAAAATGCACGCCCGAGTTCAAGCCCTCCATAACACGCCGTGCTTCATCGGCGGTACCTATCTCATCACAGATTATAACCTGCGGTGACAGCGTTCTGAGTGCGGTGATTATGCCAACGCTCTTTGGGTAGCCTGTCAAAACATCCGCAAAACCGACATCACATTGCGGACTGCCGCCGCTCACTGCTCCTATCTCCCCTCGCTCGTCAATCACAGCCGTGCGGTAAAACCTGCCGCCTGCCGTACCCGATAACAGTCTTGCAAGGTCACGCAGAACGGTGGTCTTGCCCGACATCGGTACGCCTGCGATTATAGCCGAAGTAAGGCCGTTTGAAAAAACAGAAGAAAAAACACGCTCGGCACAACCTTTTATTTCGTGAGCTATACGCAGATTGATACTCGAAACATCTCGAAAAGTCATGACTGCTCCGTTTGAGTCGAGCACCGCCGTGCCGCACACACCTGCACGGTGCCCGTGGGCAAGAGAAAGAAAACCGTTTGCGGCGGCGGCAACGTTTGAATGAACCGAATATCCGCACATCCTCGAAAAGCTGTCACAAAGCTGTTTTTCCGTGACCGACACGGCACTCGGCGAATAAACATCGCCTGTTCTTCCGCTCGAGTAGAGAAAAAGCGTTTCTCTGTCGCTGACAAGCACAACAGGTCTTGCCGCTCGCAGGCGAATCTCGCATATGCTCGCCTTGACGGCAGGGTCGATACTTTTGAGCACCTCGGCGAGCTGCGGCTCAACATAATCCGCCGCCGAATCAAATGCCGACTGCATAACCTCGCCTCCGTTTCTCTAAATTCTATGACTCCTTGTCCCCAAATAGAACAAAAAAACGGATGCTCTCATTAAAGAAAGCATCCGTTGAAACTGATTCAGTTTTACACAAGTTCCAAAATGTTGCTGACACCGGTGTTGATATTGAAGCACAAAAGCTTCTCTTCACCATTTTCCGTATATTTTATCTCGTAATCGCCCTCGTTTCGACTGCCCGTGCAGGAGACATCGAGCACCTTGGCATCGCTCGGCGCAAGGGTACGCTTGAGCACTTCAAGCTGAGCGTCATTATATTCCCCGACATCGTCCGAAACAAACAGCACCTTGCCGAAAAGATTGTTTATCTTGGCAAGCAAAAGTTTCTGCTCCCAGGTGAAGGTCAGGTTGTTGTCACGCAGGAAGAAAACATCGGGGTCATTGAGGAACACCCTACCGTTCAGGTGACGACGGAACATACTGTTATTTATCGCATTCTGAGCACTCGGCAGCTCATTGTTGAGCGACATGGCATTGTAGAACTTGCCGTTATAGACCAAATCGACATCACAGCTGATTCTGCACGCATCGACTACGCCGAAAGACGGGCCGAGCGGAACGCCACAGCCGAGGAACAGCTTATCACCGACACATTCACGCAAAAAGTCGAGCGCTTCGCACATAATAGTACCCCTCGTCTTATTGTTTCGGGGAGTTCTGCACTGACTGTAGAGGAAGTCGAGTTTGACCATATCATAGCCCCACTCGTTGAGCACAACATCAAAGAAATGCTTTATATGCTCACGCACCTCAGAGTTATAAACATCGAGTGTATAAGCTCCGCCCCACGACACACAGCCGAGCTGAGGTTTGCCACTCTCAGTGCGAATGAGCCAATCGGGATGCTCTTTCAATATGCGTGACTTGCCCCTTTGGACATTGAAAGGAGCGAGCCAGATTCCGGCAAGATAGCCCTCACGATGAATTGCATCGGCGACGGTTTTCATACCGTTGGGGAAATCCTTGCCGTTGTAATCGAGCCAGTCGCCGACAAAAGTCTCATAGCCGTCATCTATCTGGAAGATGTTGACATTCTCTTTTGCCCTTGAAAGGCCTTTCAAATCACGCAGAATTATATTTTCGTCTATCTTCTGGAAATAGTTATACCACGAAGTGTAACCGGAAAGGTGCTCCACCTTTCGCTCTTTGGGCAGGCCCATTGCGGCAAAGTATTTGTCAAACACTTCGTCATATCCGCCGACGAAGCGAACGACATTGAACATCTCATAAGGCTCGCTTATCGTCAGGCCCTCAACATCTTTCTCGATAGAGAAGAAATGCTTTTCCATATCCGAATAGAATATGGTATATCCGTTTCTCTCGCTGAGTGAGCCGTAAAGTTCAAACTCGTCTCCCCTGCGGAAATAGGTATATGTAAAGCTGTGGAAATATCCGGGGCGTTTTTTATATCTGGTAAACTCATAGTCACCGGAAATGTCAGCCATATCCTTTGTCATTTTGCTGATTCCGGCAAGAGCTATCGAGCCCTTATATGTATCGCAGGCAGACATCTCACCTGAAGTAGTCCACGACTGATAGCCGTTGACAAAAAACTTCTCGTTCTCCTCATAATCATGCCAGAACTCGAGCGACGCCGAGACAAGCGAAATGGGGCGTGACGGAATAAGGGTAAGCTTAACTCCGTTGTCGTCATTGACAACAGCAGTCGAAAAATGAGGGCCGGAGAATCCCACCGTCTCATATAAAGCACCCGCAAGAGAATATTTAAGTCTGAATATCGGTTTTTTCATTCCGATTCCTCCTTTGCTTGTGTTGTTATCCGTAGATTAGTTTATCATTTTACAGGACAAAAAACAATAGGAAGATAAAAAAATAGCGCCGCACTTCATTTGTGCGGTGCCGATATATGTGGAACCCTTTCGGGGTTATTGTAGTTCCTGCGGCGAAGACCGCAGCCCGTGAACGGTTAAGCCTTCTTAGCTACCGAACCGAGTGCAAGAAGCATCATAAGCTTGTGGAAGCTGAACTTCTTTTCCTTCGCAATCTCACCAAACAGGTCCTGTTCCACTTTGTAGTACTGCATATTCATTATTAATTCAGCCCTTTCATTTGGTATGCTTTTATTATACTCAAATCTTTCCAAAAGTCAAGTGATTTTGCACAAACTAAAGGTGCTCTATTTGTGCAAAATCACCAATGGATTTAAAACCTACCCCTCTGCTCAGTTTGAATAATTGCTTTTGAAACTCCTCATTTCTTATGTGCAGTTTGCACAATCGAACGCAGTTGTTTTTAGCATTTTGACGAATATGCCATAGAGTTTTTGGAAGATGTTACAAAAACAAGAATTAAAGTTTGTGGGAAATGACAATGAATTTATTAAAAATCGCAGTGCAGTCAAATTGCGTTTCGTCTTTTTGAACAGGAAGTGCGTATATAACAAAAAAATCCCCGTGCAATTGCTTACACGGGGAATTTTAAATGCGGTTATCACTCAGCCTTGGGTTGTGCGTCAGCTGAGGCACTCTCTATTTCCTTGTAGTTTCTTCTTATCTTGAGGGTCGTGGTCTTGGGGAACTCCTCGGAACGGAAGCGAACCTTGTTAATATTCTTCCAGCGAGGCATATCACGGTTGAACTGATCGACAGCCTCACGGATTATTTTATCGGCATCTGCGCCGTACTCGTCGTAGAACGGGAAAATCTCGGCAACAATCTTATTGCCCTCCTGGCTGACAAGTATCTCGTTTATCGCATGGCAACGGTGCAGCAGTTTATCCTCGAGTTCCTCGGGAGAGACATTCTTGCCGTTGCTGGTGACAATAAGATTCTTCTTTCTGCCGACAAAGAACAGGAATCCATCCTCATCGATTCTGCCGTAGTCACCGGTCTTAAACCAGCCGTCATCAAATGCGGCGGCAGTGGCCTCGGGGTCTTTGTAATAACCCTTCATGACATTTGCGCCGCGAACATATATTTCACCCACGCCGTCTTCGTCGGGCTCGTGAATCTTAATTTCATTGCAGGGCACGGGTCTGCCGACACTGCCGAGCTTATAAGTCTTTCTGGTGTTGGTAGTGACAACGGGCGAACACTCGGTTATACCGTAGCCGCCGAGAACCTGTATGCCCAAATCATAAAGACCCTGCTCATAAGTCGGGTCGATTGCAGCACCGCCGACAACGATAAACTCAAGGTTGCCGCCGAGCTGCTCATGCACCTGAGCGAAAAGCTTGCGGCGAACATCGATGCCGAACTTCATCAGGAAACGGCTGATTTTAATACCCTTTTTGAGTATCTCATCCTGACCGGTTTTCTTTGCGGTTTTCCACACACGCTTATATATTGTATCAATAACAAGCGGAACGCCCGAGAAATTCTGCGGATGATAATTCTGGAAATCCCTGACAAGATGTTTAAGATCGGGGCAAAGGTAACCCCAGGTAATAACAAAGAATGCGGCAAAAATGGTTGCCACCCATGAGAATGTGTGGTTGAGCGGCAGGAAAACGACCGAATTTTCGCCATAGAAGCACTTACAGGCAGCAACGGTATCGGCGGCAAGGTTGCTGTGAGTGAGCATAACACCCTTGCTCTTGCCGGTTGTGCCGGAAGTGAAAACTATGGTTGCAAGGTCGTCGGGAGTAACAACTGTGTCATTATACTCCGTGTTGCCGCTGTTGATTATTTTCTCGCCCTCTGCGATATACTTATCAAATTCGGGAATGAAGAAATACTTCTCCATCGGAGCGCCGTCGGCTTTTATCTGCTCGACCATCTTCTCATAATGCGAAGAATAGACAATAGCCTTGCACTCACTTCTCTTGAGCTGGTCTGCAATCTCGTCCGCATTGAGCTTGGGGTCAATCGGAACGGTGACAATTCTGCCAACAAGGTTTGCAAAGAAAGCAACTATCCACTCATATGAATTTTCACCGAGAATGGCAACATTGCAGTCCTTAATACCGTTTTCAAACATATAAGCGCCAAAGCAGCTCAAATCATGCCAGATGTCATTATAAGTGCTGGTCTTGGTGCCCTCTCCGTGGTCATACACAAGCAGAGGCTGATCCTGACCCTTACCGACACCATGGATTATCAGTTCCTTAATAGTCTTGACTTCGGGAACATCAAAATAATAGTCCTTATACTTTTTCTTCATGTTCTCTTTTCCTTCCCTTTTCCCTCATTGCAGCTCTGATTGCTCAAAGCCACGCAATAAATAATTATATACCGATATACTCGATTTTTATTTACGAATCAGAACATAGACACTCATTATATTTGCCAAAATATACAAAAATTGCATTTTGACACGAAAAGGTCAAGCCCCCGCAAAAATCGAAGGCTTGACTGATATTGATTTATGCCTTAGCTGTGGCCTCGAGTTCCTTGTAATTTCTTCTTATCTTGAGAGTTGTGGTCTTGGGAAACTCCTCGGAGCGGAAGCGAACCTTGTTAATATTCTTCCAGCGAGGCATATCACGGTTGAACTGATCTACCGCCTCACGGATCATCTTATCCGCATCCTTGCCGTACTCATCATAGAACGGGAATATCTCGGCAACTATCTTGTTGCCCTCCTGACTGACGAGTATCTCATTTATCGCATGGCAACGCTGAGAAAGCTTATCCTCAAGCTCCTCGGGAGAAACATTCTTACCGTTGTTGGTGACGATAAGATTCTTCTTTCTGCCGACAAAGAACAGGAAGCCGTCCTCGTCGATCATACCGTAGTCGCCCGTCTTGAACCAGCCGTCATCAAATGCTGCGGCAGTGGCCTCGGGATCTTTGTAATAACCCTTCATAACATTGGAACCGCGGACATATATCTCGCCAACGCCGTCCTCATCGGGGTCATTTATCTTTATCTCGTTGCACGGGAGCGGTCTGCCAGCACTGCCCGGCTTGTGGTTATTCATGGTGTTGGTTGTAACTGCCGGTGAGCACTCGGTTATACCGTAGCCCGTGAGCACCTGAATACCGAGGTCGTAAAGTCCCTGCTCATACTCGGGATCCATTGCCGCACCGCCGACAACGATAAATTCAAGGTTACCGCCGAGCTGCTCATGCACCTGAGCGAAAAGCTTACGGCGAACATCGATACCGAACTTCATCAGGAAGCGGCTGATTTTGATACCCTTTTTGAGCACATCTTCCTTGCCGGTCTTTTTAGCAGTCTTCCATACTCGCTTATATATAGTCTCGACAACGAGCGGAACACCGGAGAAGTTCTGCGGATGATGGGTCTGGAAATCTCTGACGAGGTGCTTAATGTCCACGCAGATATATCCGTAAGTTATGATTATAAATGCCGCAAAGATGGTTGCGACCCATGAGAATGTGTGATTGAGGGGCAGGAAGCCGACAGAGTTGCTGCCCTGGAAGCATTTGCACGAGGCAGTGACAACCGAAGCGAGGTTGCCGTGAGTGAGCATAACGCCCTTGCTCTTGCCGGTTGTGCCGGAGGTGAAAACTATGGTTGCAAGGTCTTCGGGAGTAACGACGATGTCCGAATACTCACTAAAGCCCTCTTCAATAAGCTTTTCGCCCTCTGCGATATATTTCGGGAAATCGGGCATATAGAAGAACTCGGTCATAGGAGCACCGAGGCCCTTAATCTTTTCGGTCTTTTTGGCATAGTGCTCGGAGTAGAAGATCGCCTTGCACTCACTCTCAATGAGCTGAGCGGCAAGATCGTCCGAGGGGAGCTTCGGGTCAAGCGGAACGCTGACCACCTTGCCCAGAAGGTTTGCGAAGAAAGAGATTATCCATTCATATGAGTTCTCGCCGAGAATTGCGACGTTGCAATCTCTGACACCATGAGCAAACATATATGCACCCATGCAGTTGATGTCATGCCAGACATCGTTGAAAGTGCTGGTTTTAACCTCGCCGTCACGGTCATACATAAACAAAGGCTGATCCTTGCCCTCGCCTACTCCGTGAATTACAAGCTCTTTAATGGTCTTGATGTCCGGGACATCATAGAACACATCCTTGTATTTCTTTTTCATTGTTAGAGCTTCCTTCCTCAATTTATTTTCTCTGTTCCCTTTTCCCTATAAATTCCCGTATTCCTCTCTGCACAAGCTACGGAAATCCTACAGTGAAATATAATAGCACATTTCGGTTTATTTTTTCTTCTTGTAAAGAATTTTACGAAGATTTGCCTTAGTTTATAAAAATTTAATATTTTGCCGCAAACAGTAAAAAAACGGCGAATCGCAAAACACATCAAGTCAAAGTGTTGCAATTCACCGCAAATTTATTCAATTTTCACTCTGTGATTCGTTCTGCTTGGCAGCTTTCTTCTTCGCTCGTCTGCTGCCTGTGTATGCCCAGAATTTGTTGACAACAAAATTCAAAGGAGTAAGTATGCAAGCAACAATAACCGGAACGATTATCTCCGCAAGGTCACGGGCGGTAAAGCTGAGTCCTGCCTGCGTGATAAGCCGCGAAAGTCCGCCGAGAATACGCTCGAATTTTATTACATCGAGCAGCAGCCACGAGAAAAGATTTGTCAGAAGAATACCGTTGAGTGCATAAGCGGCATAGAGCTTCATAATCACCTGGAATCCGCTGACGCCCTCCTCTTTTTCAAACACAAGGCGGCTGTTGATGAGATATGACGAAAGCACGCTCAGAACAAATCCGACGAGGTTGGCGAGTATGTAGTGTCCGCCAAGTGCAAGCACTATCAGATATGCCACATAATTAACAACGGAATTTATCATGCCAACGCCGATAAACTTTATAAATTGCAGAGCGGTCTTGCCGTCCTTGCGGTTCTTCTCCAAAAATCTATACCTCCAAAATAAGCAGTAGTGAGATGATACCATATAATAAGCCAAAAAGCAATGATAAACTTCGTTTTAAATCTCCCTTTATATTAAATATTTCTAAAGTTCCGACACAGAATAACACAGCGCTATATATATACTAAAATACTTCCGTATGCAATAGATAATTCTGCATAAATGGGGATGAAAAAATGAAAGTAAAACTTCACAGCAGACTGATGACTGACTTCGGCGGTTTTCTGGGATTGGCTGAGCACGCAAAGCTCGCACTTTACTCTAAAAACGCCGTCAAGGTTCAGGAGCACATCGTCAAAAAGCTGATGAGAGACAACAAAGACACAGCTTACGGCAAGGCTCACGGATTCAAGGATGTCAAAAGCGTTGAGGATTATCAGCAGAATGTTCCTCTTTCAAGCTACAGCGATTACGCAGACTACATAGACCGCATGGCCGAAAACGGCGAAAAGAATCTCATCACGACCCACTGGGTATGCCGCTATGCGGAGTCCTCCGGCAGTGTCGGCAAGCCCAAGCTTATTCCGCAGACCGCAAGACAGCTTTGGAACCTACAGTGCTTCAGTTTCTCCGCTCCTGTCGGATGCGCCGTCAAGTGGTTCCGCAAGCATGGCACTCGCCTTCCCCCTCAGAAGGGTATGCTGACTCTCGAGATAACAAGCCACAAGCTGCCCACCGGCAAGACTTGCAGCTGCCTGTCCGGTATTCCGCTGATGTATTTAAAGCCGATAGTCAAATTCTTCGTCACTTCCCCCAAGGAAATTATGTTCCCGGAGGATCCGAGCAAGCTCAATATGCAGTATTTCAAACTGCGTTTTGCACTTGCCGATAAAGGTGTCAGCTATCTGAGCACGCTGATAATAACCGTGCTTGAATCGATGATGCACTACCTCGAGGACAACTGGGAGATGCTCTGTGACGACATCGAAAACGGCACAATAAACGAGAGCATCGACTGCCCGCCCGAGATAAGAGAAAAGCTTTTAAAGCGCATTAAGCCGATGCCCGAAAGAGCGAAAGAATTAAGGCGTGAATTCAAAAAAGGTTTTGACACTCCCATTGTTCCCCGCATTTGGCCCAACTGCTGCTGGATGTTCGCCATGGGCGCAGGCTCGCTTGAGGTCTATGCCAAGAAGCTCGGCAAATACACAGGCAATCTTCCGATACACAACATGGGATACGGCGCAAGTGAAGACCTCGTGGCAGTGCCCATAGACTTAAACTCCAACGACTGCGTAATCCTGCCGCACAACGGATTTTATGAGTTCCTGCCTGTCGGCGCACCCGAGGGCACTCGTCCGCTGACGATAAGCGAAGTAGAGCCCGGCAAGGACTACGAACTGATTCTGACAAACCTTTCGGGTCTTTACCGCTACCGCATTGAGGATGTTGTCGAGGTCACGGGATTCTACAAGCAATCCCCCACCATCACTTTCAAATACAGACTCAATCAGGTGCTTAACATAGCAGGTGAAAAGACAGACCAGAAGATGCTCGACTGGGCGGTTGAGCAGATGTGCGATCACTTTGGCACTGTGGCTCTGGGACACAGCGTATATCCCGACACAGAGACTACCACTCCCGGCCACTATGTACTGTTTGTTGAAACGGCAGACGATATTGACCCCGAGAAAAGGCAGGAATTTGCAAAGGTGTTTGATGAAAAGCTGAGCGAATCCAATCTCTTCATCAGCGACGCATGGGGCAAATGCACACTCGGCAAGACCGAACTGCACTTCGTCAAAAAAGGCACATACAGCAAGTACCTTGAGCACAAGAAAAACGAGGGCGTAAACCTCAACCAGTTGAAGCCCGTTGTTCTTCTCAACACTCAGGAGAAGCGTGATTTCTTCTGGAAAAGCGTTACCGACTAAATAAATTCAAATGCCGTCTTTCCTTATGGAGAGACGGCATTTTTATGTTCAATTTTTACCTTCGTTCACAAACACTCTGAACAGTGGCAAGCTGGACGAGAAGAACTTCTTATACGCCTCGCAATAGTTGCGGTCGGCCCGGCTTCGTTTGCAGCCGCCTGCACGGCACAGAGGATAATATGTACACGCCTTACACTCGGCACTGACTGCGAGACTTTCACGGATAAAATCGTTTGCCTTTTTTGAATTTGCCATCGCCTCGAGTTCATCTAAATTTATGTTACCGAGCAGCCATTCATCAAGACAGTAAAAATCGCAGGGATAAACATTTCCATTGCCCTCAACAACGAACTGGTGCATACAATGACCGCAAACGCCGCACTGCTCGGGAGCTTTGCCGACGAACATATTAACCCAGTTGTCAAACTGACGAATACTCGTATACCCCCCTCTGACATAGTCCTTGACATAGGAATTGAAAAGATGAATCAGAAAGTGAGCATACTGTTCATTCGTCATATACATCTCACTCTCGCTTTTATCACCGAACGGACGAAGGCATGGAATGAATTGCAGATATTTAAAACCCTTGCGTTTAAAAAACGAATATATTCTGTCGATATTTTCGG
>CAZFZW010000006.1:0-26703 GCA_964523465.1 uncultured Clostridium sp.
AATCGGTGCTGTTTTTGTCAAAAGGGGAGGCGACTTGTTCTCGGACATTGTTTGTAATATGTTTACAGCATACATAAAAGCAAAAAACGAACAATCGATCGGATTGAATTTCATAAACTCTCTTGCTGTAAATATTTCATTTATGCTTGCCGCCTTTATTTTTGGACTGTGTGCCGTAGGATTGCCCTTTGTATGTACATTACCGTTGCTCAAAGGTATTGGTATAGGGATGCTTTCGGGTTATCTTTATTCTGAGTTTTCATTAAAAGGGCTCGGCTATTGCATTCTTATAATCTACCCGGGATTGATTCCGGCGGTTTTTGCGTTGCTTTTGGCTTGCAGTGCCGGAATAGTTTCATCATATGAAATGCTCCTCTCACTTTCTTCATCTAAAGCACAAAAAGGGGAGAGGAGCATAAAAATTTATTGTATACGCTTTTTGGTAATATGTTTGTTGGTGATAATCTCCGCAACATTAGATGCGGCCACAGGCAGGCTGTTTAGCAGACTTTTCAGCTTTTAATCTTCGTCCTCATCATCTTTGGCATCGGATTCAGACTTATTACGATTTATTTTTACAGTATTGAGCGGATTGGAATCAACTGCGTTTCTGAGCTGTTCATCAACGACATGAGTATATATTTCTGTAGTGGCAAGATTTTCGTGACCGAGTATTTCTTTTAATTGAAGTACATCTACATTACCGTGCTGATACATCAGAGTTGCGGCCGTATGACGAAGCTTATGAGTTGAAAATCCCTGACCGCCTAGACCCGACTTCTCAAGGTATTCATCTACTATATGCTGAACTGTCTTTGGGCTGATACGGGTTTTGCGATTGCTCAAAAACAACGCTTCTTTGTCTTTGACTCCATCTACAGGTCTGACCTTCATATAATCATTTATGGCGGAAATGCAGGCGTTGTTTAGGTATACAGTGCGCTGTTTATTGCCTTTTCCCGTGATTACAATCGTATTATCCGGTTTAATATCTGAGTAATTTATGGAAACAAGCTCAGAGAGACGCATCCCGCAGTTCATAAAGAGAACCAGTATGCAATAATCCCGTTCCTTATTTTTACCATCAACAGACTCAAGCAACTGCACAGCTTGCTCAAGAGACAGATATTTAGGCAGAGATTTCCTGATTTTCGGAGATTCAAGATCCTGCATCGGATTCTCATTTATATAGCCTTGAACCTTCAAGAAGCGGTAAAACCGTTTTATAGAGACAACTTTACGAGCTCTTGCCGAAGTATCGTTTTTGCGGTCTTTGCGGCAATATTCAAGGAAGGCATAAGCTGTCGGTATTCGAGCCTGTGCGATAAAATCCAAATCAAGCTTTGAAATGTCAATCTCATCGATTGAAGAGTTTTTATATTCGGAGAGATTTTCCTGCTGAAGCATGTATGCAAAAAACAGCCGAAGGTCTGAAGCGTATTCACAAACAGTAAGTTGTGATTTGCCCTTGACACTCGACAAATAATTCAGATATTCACGGACAAGTCGTGGTAGGCACACAAAATCTTCAGGTTTCAAGATAATCTTTAATCCTTAGCGGAGATTTCATTAAACGCTAACTAAAAGTCCCCTGAATTATACAAAATTTTTATTTTATATAATTTCTGGTGTCGCTTTAAGCGACTCGCTAAGGCTTTCTCCTTTCCGTCAAATTCCTTAAAAATCTATCCCAAACAACCGTTTGGTGTTTTCGGTTGCTATATTTATAAAGTCCTGAACATCCATATTCTTGACCGCTGAAATCGTTTGAGCCGAATATACTATCATGTCCGATGTGCATCTGGTTCCTCTCAACGGTACCGGTGCCATATACGGGCAATCTGTTTCCAACAGGATTCTGCTAACATCCGTAGCTGCTGCAACCGCAACCGGCTTTTTAGCGTTTTTAAAAGTTACTGCTCCGCCAAGTCCTATATACATTCCGAGTTTTGTAACTTCATTCGCCATCTCAACGCTGCCTGAAAAACAATGCACAACGCCTTTGGGTCTGTATTTTTTCAACATTTCCATTGTGTCCTCGTGTGCTTCTCTATCATGGATTATAACAGGAATATTAAGGTCTTTTGCGATTTTAAGTTGAAGTTCAAAAAACGTCTTTTGCAGGTCTCTCGGTGAAAAATCATAATGATAATCGAGTCCGATTTCCCCTATCGCCACACATTTGTTCTTTTTCGTAAATTCAACTATATTTTGTTCTATTTCAGACAAATCCCGCATTTTTAATTCTTTTTCAGCCTCATGAGGATGGACACCACAGGCAAAATAAACAAACGGAAATTTGTCAGAAAGCTCCGCAGAAGTTGCGGAGCTTTTTAAATCGCTTGCACAGTTTATAACCGCACATACGCCTTTTGACGGCAGAGATGCAACAAGTGCATCCCTGTCATCATTAAATCTTTCGTCATCATAATGTGCATGACTGTCAAAAATATTTTCAATCATCTTATCTTTGCTCCGACAGGTATATCGTCAACAAATATAACTTTAACATCGTCATCTGCACAGTCAGCCGCAAGAATCATTCCGCAGCTCTCAATGCCACAAAGCGTTGCGGGCTTAAGATTAGATACAAGGATAATATTCCTGCCGACAAGCTCCTCGGGCTTATACCACTTGGCAATACCGGATGCTACAGTGCGAAGTCCGTTGCCATCATCAACTGTGAGTTCAAGCAACTTTTTAGCACGCTTTACGGGTACGCAATCCTTGATTTTAGCAACTTTGAGTTCGACCTTTGCAAAGTCCTCAATTCCTATCTTTGCAACACCGGGAATCTCTTCTTTCTCACCCTCTTCGAGTGCTGCCTCAGAAACCGCAGTCTCCTTTTCGATTTCTTCAAGCATCTTCTCTGCATCGATTCTGTTAAACAACGGAGTTGCAGTACCTACATGTTTACCGACTTCAAGAGCACCGAAAGATTTAACGCTCTCATAAGATGATATATCCGTGTTGAGCTGTGCAAGTATCTTGTCGGAAGTTTCGGGCATGAAAGGCTTGAGCTGAACAGCGATAATTCTAATGCTCTCAAGCAGATTATAAAGCACCGTACCGAGTCTGGAACGCTTCTCTTCATCCTTTGCAAGGAGCCACGGAGTAGTCTCGTCAATATACTTGTTGCTGCGTCTTGCGGCTGCAAAAATGGCTTCAAGAGCATCTGCGACATGGAAATCCTCCATGCACTTTTCTACTGTATCAACGCTTCCGAGAACAGTCTTTTTGAGTTCTTCGTCTACAGCCTCGGGAGCTTCGGGAGCGAGTATCTCGCCGCCGAAGTATTTATTGGACATCGCAACTGTTCTGTTAACAAGATTGCCCAAGGTATTCGCAAGCTCCGAATTGTATCTTTCGATAATCGTTGTGTAAGTTATGGAGCCGTCAGCAGCGTACGGCATCTCGGAAAGCAGATAATATCTTATAGCATCGACGCCGAATTTTTTAACGAGATCATCGGCATAGATAACATTACCCTTTGACTTTGACATCTTGTCCGTACCGAACAGCAGCCACGGATGACCGAAAACTTTCTTGGGAAGCTCAAGACCGAGAGCCATAAGCATAATCGGCCAATAAATCGTATGGAATCTAAGTATATCCTTACCGATAATGTGTGCTTCGGCGGGCCAATACTTGTTAAACTGCTCAGAACTGCCGTCGGGATCGTAGCCGAGGGCGGTAATGTAGTTTGAAAGAGCATCTATCCAAACATAGATAACATGGTTGTCATCGAAATCAACAGGAACGCCCCATTTGAAGGATGAACGGGAAACGCAGAGATCCTGAATACCGGGTTTGATAAAGTTATTTACCATTTCTTTTTTGCGGCTCTCGGGATAAATAAAGTTGGGGTTTGACTCAATATAATCCTCGAGCTGCTTTTGATACTTTGAAAGTCTGAGGAAATATGCCTCCTCTTTCGTGGGAACAAGCTCTCTGCCGCAATCGGGGCATTTGCCGTCAACCACCTGAGACTCTGTGAAAAAGCTCTCACAGGGCACACAATACATACCCTCGTACTCGCTCTTATAAATATCGCCCTGCTCATAGAGCTTTCTGAAAATCTTCTGAACTACCTTTTCATGATAATCATCTGTAGTTCTGATGAATTTGTCGTATGTGGTGTTCAGCAAATCACAGATTTCACGAATCTCCCCTGCCACCTTATCGACATACTCTTTGGGTGACACACCGGCATTCTTTGCATATTCTTCTATCTTCTGACCGTGCTCATCGGTTCCCGTGAGGAAGAACACATCATATCCCTGCATTCGCTTATATCTCGCTATGGCATCGGTCAAAACTATCTCATAGGAATTTCCGATGTGCGGTTTGCGTGAGGTATACGCTATTGCGGTTGTAATATAAAACTTTTCTTTGGGCATAACTTTGTTTTCCTCCTCAATATGTACATAAATACTAAATATATTATACCACTTTTTCCGTAATTTACAAGCAAAAACCGCACCATATGATGCGGTTTCGATAAGATATATGCTATTTTCGTTTCTTTTTAAGGTTTGCCGCCAAAATACCGCCTGTTGCAGAAAAGACCATCGATAGCACCGCAGCAAAAATCGCCTTTATACCGGGCGTTTTTCCCGAGGCGAATGCACTTGAAATAAACATGGCGATTACCGTAAATATACTTGAAAGCAGACCGATTATAAGACCGTTTTTTCTTATCGGCAGCACCGCCACAAAACCTGCAACAACGCCCGAAAGTGCAGATGCCGCCAACAGCATCGGGAAATATACACTTGAAGATAATGAATTCCTTAAAATTATCGCAGACATTATCGCAGTAAAAGCAAAGAACAACAGTACACCCAACACATTGCCCGTTAAAATGCAGACGGCGTTTGCTTTTAATGTGTTGGTATTTGTACTTTTCTTGCTGCTTGCATCTCCCCTGCTTTTAACAGGCATAAAAAATCCCCCTCATACCGTTTATTTAACAGTATGAGGGAGAAACTGATTTTATGTCAGTTATTATTCAGCATCGGCATCCTTGTTCTTTTTGCTCTTCTTACGGCTTGCCTTACTCTTTTCCTTGGCAGCTTCCATTCTTGCTGCCTTTTCAGCCTCCTGAGCCTCTCTTGCAGCAGCTCTTTCAGCCTCAAGCTTCTCGTTTGCGGTGTTGTTGGTGCTGATTGCCCATCTCATTATCTTCATTCTGTTTCTCTCAACACCGGTCTCGATAATAAGAGAATCATCCTTGACAGTTGCAACACGGCCGACAATTCCACCGATAGTGGTAATCTCATCACCGACCTCGACATTGTCACGCATCTGCTGCTCTTCCTTCTGCTTTTTCTTCTGAGGACGGATCATAACAAAATACATGACCACAAACATCAGAACCATCATAACGATGAGAGATACCGAGCTTGTGCCGCTGTTAGTCGAAGAGCCTGTAGCAGTTGAGCTCGATGCCATTAAAAACTGTACAAAATTCATATTGAACCTCCAAATGATAATAGAATAATTATAGCTGTTGTTTTATATTTATGCAAGCCTTTATTGAAATTTTTAGACAAGAGCTATGGAAAAAATGTATTTTTCATACAAAATCTCCGTCTCAATATGCGAAATTCCCGTACATATAAAAGATGTATCGGCAATATCAAGTTCAATTTCTCCTACTGTTTTACACTTGGGAGAGAGTGCTTTAAAGCAGGCTTCCTTGACACTCCACAATTCGATAAGCTTTTGTGTGTTGCAGGCAATCTTTCGTTCAGACTGATTCTTGCAAATTTTATCGGCAAGCCTCGGACTAATATCCGAACGCAGCCTTTCAATATCGACACCTACAGGTGAAGAAGAAACCGCACACACGGCAAAATCACCGGAATGACTCAGGGAAACAAAGCATCCGTCACAAACGGGTTTTCCGGTAATGTCGTATGTGATTTCAACTTCATTTACATCAATGCCTAAAAAATCACTCGCAGCGCGCCGTGCAGCAAGGTTTGCGGCAAGGGCTCGTTTTATGTCATCTTCTAACCGAAGTTTTTCAACCCTGCTACGCTTCTGCTCGCACAAAACAGCGTATTCATGCTCGTATTCGACTTGCGAAATATCATTTATATTGATTAAAATTCTGTGTATCATTTCAATTCTTCGACGTTATCTTTTGACCGTCTTCAATATCTTCGGACGGGATTTTCACTATCTTATCCCCGATCGAACAGCCCGAGAGTATTTGATAATGTTCGCCGTCAAACAGTCCCGTTTCAACCACCGTCTTGTTGACTGTCTTTGTGTCGGGATCATACAGATAAACAAAAGACTGACCATCCTCATACTGTATCGATTCGACAGGAATAAGCGTTGCGTTATTTTCTGTCTCAAGTTCTATTTCCATATCGACTGTCAGACCGATTATAACACTTCTATCAGGTGAATCTATCATTGCTTTGGCCGCTACTTCGCTACCACTCGTAGAAGAACCCAAGATTGAGCTAATGCTCACGGAGGTGCTGCTTGAAGCAGAAGGGCTTATATAGCTTATATAACCGCTGAATTTTTCGCCGGTTGCTCCGGTTATTTCGACCGATTGATTAAGCTTTATCTTATATATATCCTTGCCACTGACGGTAAAAGAAACCGATAATGGATAATATTCAAGCACCATACCACCGGGAGTTCCCGGGAAAAGCTGACCGACAATTCCCGAAATATCGGTTGTACCCGAGGTTACAGACGAGAGCAGTGATGATATATCTATGTTTTCAAGTGAAATCGAGCTATCCGTCTCCGGAGTGTGGTAAACTTCACCGCTGACTATGTTTACTTCTCTTACGATTCCGTCGTTTTCCGCTATCCAGCCCTTATTAAGAGCCTGAACAGCCGCAAGCGTATCATCAAGTTCCTGCTTTGCGGACTCGGCTACTGCGAGGTACAAAGAAGCAAGTGTATCACCGGATTGAAGCTTCAATATTCCCTGACGGGCTTTCAGCTCAACAAGCTCAAGCTGAGCGGAAATCAACTGTTTTTCTTCTTCTGATGATGAAAGAAGTTTCAATATATCGGAGATTTGACCGTTCGCACCGTTGATTATATTTTCGAGATGTTGCAATATCTCCGAAGTCTGCGTGCCCGAAGAAAAGATTCTGTCAACTATTTCCGCTGCGAGCTTGCTGTCACCAAGTAGCTCTGTGAGCTGATTTTTCAGCGAAATCATATCCTGTGTATCTTCTGTCGGGGTAGAATTACCAACGGCAGATTTGAGTTTTTCTATCTCCTGCTCTTTTTGTTTAATGGCATTTGAAAGTTGCTCAAGTTCGCTCATCGACGCCGAAGCGGATGACGAATATTTCTTATACTGAGCCAAAGCCGCATTATAATTTTGCCTTTTCTGTTCAACATCCGAATTCATGGAGCTTGTATCGAATGTGGCCAGAACATCGCCCTTCTTTACGGAATCACCCACTCGAACATTGACACTCTTAACATACACTCCGTCAAAAATTTCAAATGTAAACTGATTTTCCGAATTCACTGTTCCCGAAAGTTTCAAGGTTTCGGTAATATCACCGGCAGTTACATCCGCAAGGGCAACCGTTGTTCGGTTGTTATTGATTATCTTTACGGCGGCAAAAACACCTATAGCAATGATAAGCACTACCGACACGGTACTTATTATGATCCTTTGCTTTTTGTTAAGTATTCTCTTAGTCATCAGTACTCCCCATTAAAGCTTTTTCTTATATATTACTCTTTTAAAAAGTCAAGTTAAAGTACAATTTGTAAATTTTTTAAAAACGAGTCCATACCTTGATGGTACGAACTCGTTTGAATGTTTAATTACAGCGTTTCCACATCGAAGGAGAAAACAGTGCAAGAACAGGGAAGATTTCAAGCCTGCCTATTATCATATCGGCACTGAGCACAAGTTTGCTAAGCCACGAAAATCCGCCGAAATTACCGGTAGGACCTACAACATCGAGTCCGGGACCTATGTTATTAAGACACGAGATGACAGCGGTTGCGTTTGTGGTAAAACTGAAATTATCAACAGAGACAACCAGTATCGATGCCATGAGAATTATTACATATACTACAAAATACATCGATACATTTCTAACCAGCGACTCGCTTTGAGTTTTACCGTCGATACGCAAAACCTTTACACTGTGCGGATGAACAACTCTTTGCATCTCATTTCGCAACGACTTAAAGAGTATTATTACTCTTGATACCTTGAATCCGCCGCCTGTCGAACCTGCACAGGCACCAATAAACATCAAAGCCACAAGTATGCTCTTTGAAAGTTCAGGCCAAAGATTAAAGTCAACCGTTGCATATCCGGTCGTTGTGATTATCGAAGAGACCTGAAAAAAGCTGTGATGGAACGCCTCAAACCAGTTTGAGAACATGGAGTGTGTATTTACGGCTATTATCACTACCGAGGCGACAATAGTTATAAGATAAGCACGAAGTTCTTCGTTCTTATATATCTGTTTAAAATCCCTTGCGAGTAAAAGATAATACACATTAAAGTTTATGCCGAAAAGCATCATAAAAACAGCTATGACACCCTGTAAATAGTAACTGTCATATGCACCGATACTGGTGTTTTTGATTCCGAATCCGCCTGTTCCCGCCGTTCCGAAAGCGTTAAGAACACTGTCAAACAGCGGCATACCGCCCGCAACAAGCAGAATGATTTCGACAACCGTCATTACGATATAGATTATGTAAAGAATACGGGCAGTCTGACGCATTTTTGACGCCAGCTTTCCGAATGTAGGCCCGGGGCTTTCCGCTCTAAGTATATAAAGAGAATCGGCATCGTTGTCCTTGTTTTTCGGGACAACCGCAAGCATAAACGCAAGTACACCCATTCCGCCGAGCCAGTGTGAGAAACTCCTCCAGTAAAGAAGACCTTTGGAAAGTACCTCTACATTTGAGAGAATGCTCGAGCCTGTAGTTGTGAATCCCGAGACTATCTCAAAAAAGCAATCAATATAATTCGGTATCTCACCGCTGATAAAAAACGGAAGCGCACCAAAAAGCGACAACACGACCCATGAAAGTGAGACGATAGCAAAGCCCTCACGAACAAAAATGTTGCGACTGCCGGGTTTAACAATCACCAAAAGATGTCCGAGAATGAGCACTGCAGCCATGGTTACACCAAAGGAGAAAACGCACCTAAACTCATTGTGATACAGAGAAACAAGTAATGCCGGAAGCATAACAAGTCCCTCAATGCGTAAAATATTTCCTATGTAGTTTGCAACTAATTTATAATTCATATTATCTGCAATACTCCCCCGGTATTACGCAAAAATATCATTTATATCCTTATATTTGCCCTCTGCGGTTGTGACCACGACGACCGTATCACCTGCCATCATATAATCATTACCGCTGGGAATTATCGCCTTGCCCATACGGGTTATGCAGGCGAGAAGGATATTGTTCTTCAAGTTGACCTTTCTGAGCGGTTCACCTACATACCTTGTGCTTTCCGTGACCGCAAATTCAAGAGCTTCAACTTTTTCGTCAACTATCCTGTAAAGTGTTTTGACCGAACCGCCCGTGGTATTGCCCATAGCTCTGACATAACGAATTATTTCATAGCTTGCAAGCATTTTGGGGCAGATGATACTGCCTATCTCTTTATCTTTGAACAGTTTGATGTATTCTGTTCTGTTAATTTTCGTAACGGTTTTCGGTACATTGCACGAGTCGGCGTACATTGAAATTATAAGGTTTTCTTCGTCAATATTAGTCAAAGATACAACCGCATCCGTATCTTCTATTCCCTCAGTCACAAGAGTGTCCTGAAGCGTGCCGTCACCGTTAATTATCACGGCGTTCGGCAGTCTTTCAGAGAGGGTTCGGCACTTCTCGAGATTTTGCTCGATTATTTTGACATTAACACCGCTCTTTATCAATTCATCCGAGAGATAAACGGCAATTTTGCTGCCGCCGATAATCAGCACATTCTTTATCTTCTGATTACCGATTTTCAACGCCTTTATAAGCTTTACAAGCTCACTTCTCGGTGCTGTAACGGTTATCTTATCGTTGGCTTTGAGTTCAAAGCTACCGTCGGGGATGCAAACTTCTCCGTCACGCTCCACTGCACAAACAAGCACTTTAACTCCACGCAGGACATCCGAAAGTTTCTCAAGCTTTTTGCCGACAAGAACACTGTCCTGAGAAAGCTTGAGTTCAACTATTTCGACACGACCTTTGGCGAAAGAGTCTCGCTTTAAAAAACTCGGGAACTGTAAAATACGGAAAATTTCTCTTGCGGCTGTCAATTCGGGATTAACCGTCATCGACAGGCCGAAGTCACTTCTCATATATTGTATTGATTCAACATATTCGGGATTGCTCAACCTCGAAATAGTGTGCTCACAGCCGAGCTTTTTTGCAAGGATACAGCAAAGAAGGTTTATCTCATCGGCAGATGTCGCCGCAATGAGCAAATCACTGTTGGCAACATCTGCCTCCTCCTGCGTTTTTAGAGTAACACCGTTTCCATTGACAACAAGCACATCGAGCTTTTGAAGTGAATCCTCAAGCACATCGGGATTATTGTCTATAACAACAATATCATGTCCCTCTGCCAAAAGCTGTTTTGCTATGTTATAACCTACTTTGCCGTCACCGACAATAACAATTTTCATTACTTTTCCATCCTATCAATGTTTATAGGATTTCTCCCGATAATAATTATAACTCGCTTTTTAAGTATGGCAATGGCGATTCTACATAAAAATTGTAATTTAGGCAAGGACTATCTTGTGGAATATTTTCTTACCCTTTTTAACAATCACAGAATTATTTGAAACAGCTTCGAGAGATACCGAGAAGTCTATACTCTTTACTTTCTCATCGTTGACACTTACGCCACCCTGCTCTATAAGTCTTCTTGCCTCGCCTCTTGACTTTGCAAGTCCGGCCTTAACAAGAATATCAATTATTCCGATTTTTCCGTCTGCAAAATCCTCGGCAATCAGCGCAGTTGAAGGCATATTTGCGGAATCGGCACCGCCGCCAAAGAGTGCTCTCGCCGCACCCTGTGCTTTATTCGCCTCTTCTTCGCCGTGGACGAGCTTGGTAAGCTCATAGGCGAGAATTTCCTTTGCCTTGTTGAGTTCGCTACCTTCCCACTTGTCCATCTCGTCTATCTGCTCAAGAGGAAGGAAAGTGAGCATACGGATGCACTTTAAAACATCGCTGTCGGCAACATTTCTCCAATACTGATAGAACTCATAGGGCGAAGTCTTGTTGGGATCGAGCCACACGGCGTTGCCTGCGGTCTTGCCCATCTTGTGACCCTGCGAGTCCGTGAGCAGAGTAATGGTCATAGCATGAGCGTCTTTGCCGAGCTTCTTTCTTATAAGCTCAGTACCGCCGAGCATATTGCTCCACTGATCGTCACCGCCGAACTGCATATTGCAACCGTAGTTCTTGAACAGATAGTAGAAGTCATAGCTCTGCATAATCATATAGTTGAACTCAAGAAAGCTGAGTCCCTTTTCCATACGCTGTTTGTAGCACTCGGCACGAAGCATATTGTTGACTGAGAAGCACACACCGACTTCTCTGAGAAGTTCGACATAGTTAAGTTCAAGAAGCCAATCGGCATTGTTTATCATTCTTGCCTTGCCTTCGCCGAAGTCAATAAACTTCTCCATCTGACGCTTGAAGCACTCTGCATTGTGCTGAATATCCTCTCTTGTGAGCATCCTACGCATATCACTGCGACCCGAGGGGTCGCCTATCATTGTAGTACCGCCGCCGATAAGAGCTATCGGCTTGTTTCCTGCCATCTGAAGTCTCTTCATAAGAGTAAGCGCCATAAAATGACCTGCGGTAAGGCTGTCTGCCGTACAGTCAAATCCGATATAGAAAGTGGCCTTTCCGCTGTTTACCATTTCTCTTATTTCCTGCTCATTTGTCACCTGAGCAATAAGTCCTCGTGCAACGAGTTCCTCATAGATTCCCATAAAATTACGTTCCTTTCATTCACTGTTAATATAAAATCCCCCTACACGCCAAAGCGTGCAGAGGGCGAATTACCGCGGTACCACCTCTGTTCACTCCTCTCGGAGTCTCAGGAGAGCTATATGTGCTCAACGCTTAACGCACGCAAAACGGCTCGGCCTACTTAAAAACTGTTCAGCTTCGCAGCTCGAGGATGTATTTCGCCGATAAGTCACATCTCCTTACACCACCCGGAGACTCTCTTTGCCGACCGATTCGGTTACTTCTTCCCGTCAAAGCCTTTATATATTGCTGACATTATAAACCAAACCGAAGTCATTGTCAACACACAGTAATTTGTAAATTATTTTATATGTATACCCTGTTTGTTGCATATAACTTTTAATTGTGGTAAAATATGTTTGTTTCAGACTCACAATAATAAGGAGTTATTTCAAATGGCTGAATATATTTTCAAATCGAATGTAGATGCAGACGAATACAGACATTTTCTCAACAATTTGCCTGCATATTGCTTTACCCAACTGCCTGAATGGGCAAGCGTCAAGGACAACTGGGGCAACGATATTTGTATGCTCTACAGGGATTCTGTCCCCTGTGTCGGAGCACTGTTACTCATAAGACATCTCCCGATGGGTAAAAAGATAATCTATATGCCCAGAGGCCCGGTCGGTGACTTCAGCGACAAAGAGGCTACGCTCGAGTTTTGCAGTGAATTAAAGAGATATGCAAAAAAGCTCGGTGTTATAGCAATAAAAGCTGATCCGTTTGTGATAAGAGAGAACTATGAGGGTCAGTCTGCCGCTGACTTCGGCAACGCATTTGATACGACGCTCGATACAATGAAAGTGTGCGGATTTAAGCATAGAGGTTTGAGCACAGATATAAACGCTTATTTTCAGCCCCGATTCAATATGGCAATCCCTCTGTTCGACAAGTCAGGCCCTATAGACAGTGCAGGCTTTTTGAAAGCCGTACCAAAAAAGACACGCTATTATATGGGTTCATTTCACAATTCAAAGGGAATCGAGTTTGTTAAAGCTAACCTCGACGACGATTTATCCGAATTTGTCAGACTTCTCGGGCAGACCGAAAAGCGTCAGGGCATAACACTTAGAAACGAGGCATACTTCAAAAAAATTCAAAATGCCTTCGGAGACAGAGCTGTTATTTACTATGCCAGAATGCATCTCGACCGATATGTTGAATATCTCGAAGGCCTGATTGCCAAAAAGCAGAACATCCCCGAGAACACAAAAAAACTCAACGAGGCAAATCAACTCATTTCAGAGCGAGGCACAACCGTAAATCTTGCAGCAAGTCTCGTTATAATGCCCGACCCGAACGCCAAGCTCAAGATTGCCGAATATCTCTACGCAGGGTCTGACCTCTCGGTTCTTTCAACTCTCTGTGCATCGGTGGGTCTCATTTACGCCGGAGTGTGCGACTGCATTGATGCAGGCTGTGATTACTTTAATCTCGGCGGAGTTGACGGAAGCTTCGAAGACCATCTTTCAAAATTCAAAATTAAGTTTGTTCCGCACATATTTGAATATGTCGGTGAATTTGATATGCCCGTTGACAAGATTATGTATCTTGGATTTGAAAAGCTTTTGCCTATGGCCAAAAAGATTATCAAAAAAATCAGAAAGTGAGGTGGCTAAAAACAATGAAGAAGAATAACAAAAACATCATAACACGAATATTCAGAGATAACAAATACTGCTGGCTTGCTTTCGGTTGTTCGGCAGCCATTATGCTCATAGTTTATATTTGCTACAGTCTCATCCCGTTCGGAGATGTGACTATTCTAAGAATGGATCTTTATCATCAGTACGGCCCTCTTTTTGCCGAGCTGTATGACAGAGTGACGGAATTCAAAAGCTTCTTTTATTCATGGAACACCGGACTCGGCAGCAGTTTCTTAGGAAATTTTTACAACTACCTCTGCAGCCCCATATCTATAGTTATGCTCATTTTCGGGCACGAGAATATGCCCGAGGCTATAGCTACAATGATTTTGTTACAGGCTGCATTCTCAAGTGCAAGCTTCACCTATTATCTGAAAAAATCTTTTGGCGAACACTCCCCCGTTTCTGCGGCATTCGGTGTCCTTTATTCATTCTGCGGATTTTTCATTGCGTATTACTGGAATCTCATGTGGCTTGACGCTATGGTGCTGTTTCCGCTTATGGTTCTCGGAATCGAGCAGATAATCAACGAGCGCAAACCCGCTCTTTATATTTTTTCGCTCGCTATGCTTCTGCTCACGAGTTACTACATGGGCTTTATGGCGTGCATTTTTGCCGTACTCTATTTTCTTGTGTACTACTTCAGCCGCTATAACATCTCCGATACCACAAGACTTCTCACAGTCTACACCGATGCGGACGGCGAAAAATATGTAAAACTCAAGGATAAAATAAGATACAGTTCTTTCCTTTCGGACGGCTTCACCTTCGCTTTTTCAAGTATCGCAGGTGCTGCACTTGTCGCTTTCGCGCTTATCCCCGTATATTTTATTCTCCAAAGCTGTTCGGCAACAAGCGGAACTTGGCCGGAAACCGTAAAGTCGTACTTTGACATTTTCGACTTTATCGCAAATCATCTTGCAAGCGTCACACCGACAATCAGAAGCAGTGGAACAGATGTATTGCCCAATGTTTATTGCGGAATCGGAACTGTCATTCTCGTTCCTCTCTATCTTTTTTGCAAACGTATACCGATAAGAGAAAAGATAGCGAACATTCTTTTACTCGGACTTTTGTATTTCAGCTTTAACTTAAATGTATTAAACTACATCTGGCACGCATTCCATTTCCCCAACGATTTGCCGTACAGATTTTCCTTTATGTATTCCTTTGTTCTGCTCACTCTCGGTTACAAGGCATTCAAGCACATCACGGAGTTCAGTGGCAAGGAAATACTCGGTGCAGGTATAGCTGTACTCACGGGAATAATCGTGATTCAAAAGATAGGCTCTAAAAATGTAACCGAAACGACTGTAATAATCAGTCTGCTGTTTGTCGTACTCTACACGCTTATTTTCTATCTCTTCTCAACAAAGAAGTATCAGGCAAGTGCGATGGCCGTGTTGATGCTCTGCTGTGTCTGTGCCGAATCCATCAGTGCTAATACAGACAACTACAGTATGGATAGAACCAAATCTGAATACGCAGGCGATTACAGTGAGTTCAAAGTGCTGAAACAACAGCTTGATGAAATTGAAGGCGACGATACTTATCGCATGGAACTCACTTCACTCAGAGCGAGAATGGACCCTGCGTGGTACAATTACAACGGCGTTTCGACATTCTCTTCAATGGCATATGAAAAGCTCGCTAACTTGCAAGAACAGCTCGGACTTTTCGGCAACTATATCAACAGTTACACTTACAATGCACAAACACCCGTTTATAACTCCATGATGTCGTTGAAGTATATCGTTGACAACAACGAATACAATCCCCCACTGAATTTGAATTTGTATGAATATGTTTCATCATCCGGAAAGTTTAACGCTTACCGCAACAAGTACTATTTGCCCATTGCATACTGCGTAGACAGCAACATCGAACTCTGGAGCTATGATTCATCAAATCCGTTCGATGTTCAGAATGACTATTTCTACCAGGCCACAGGTATAGAAAATGTGTTCACTCAGCTTGAAATAAGCGATTCGTATTTCTATAATATCGACCCGATAGTAATCGGACTTGATACCGGATATATGAATTACTACAAAACCAATTCGGACGAAAGCGGAAACATTTCTTTCACCTTCACCTGCGACAAAACACAAAATGTCTACCTCTTCATCGAATCGGCCGGAATCGAGTATGTCACAGTGTCAGTCGGTTATAACCAGTATTCTTACAACACAAGCCGTGAATATGTTTATGATATAGGCGAATGTACCGCAGGCACTCCGATAACAGTTGAAATGACGGTTAAGGACAGCACTAACAGCAGTTCTCTCAACTTCTTCGCTTACGGACTTGATATGGATAAATTTGAAGAAGGCTATAACAAGCTGAACTCCGGGGCAATGACAGTCGAAAGCTTTACCGATACAAAAATATCCGGAACGGTTACTGCCGTAGAAGATTGTGTGCTTTATACCTCAATCCCCTATGACAAGGGCTGGAGCGTTATGATTGACGGCAAAAAGGTCAGCGAAGATGACATTATCGCCGTCGGTGATGCTTTGCTCGGCGTCAGACTTTCCGAGGGCGAGCACACTGTTGAATTCAGCTTTACGCCAAGAGGTTTAGTTGTGGGAAGCGTAATTTCCGTATGCACGCTCCTCATTCTGATAGCTATAACGGTGCTTATACGCAAAAAGAATAAACCTCAGCCCGTAGCGGTTGCTGTTTCAGGCAAGCAGAATGATGTCGAACTTATGGAATCGTCCGACATCGCGACAAATGACCCTTCGAATTTTGCAGATGAAAGTTTCACAGACGAATCGGATGAACAATAAAATATAGCACTTCGGCGGCATAGAGGTTTCTCTCTGCCGCCTTTTTATAAACAAGAACCGAAAGCAAAGAAGCATCGCTCGGCGGTGCTTTTTTCATTGTCGGTTTTAAAATCGTTTTGAATTTTATTAACTTTGTTTGAACATTTATATAAATATGTTGACAAGTTTCTTTTCTAAGTATAGAATGAAATCAGCGTAAAGAAGGAGCTGATACAAATGAAAAAGACACTTTACAGCTTAATGCTCAGTGACGAAGTTGTTCGGGAAGCCGATCGTCTCGCTCACCAGAACGGGACAAACAGATCGAATTTAATAAATCAGATACTTGCCGAACATTTCGGATTGACTACTCCTCAGCGGCGTATAAACGATGTGTTTCGTGCCATTGAAGATTCGCTCGCATCGTACGGACAATTGGTACCATTCTTCGCTCCCAACGACCTCACAATGTCGCTCAAAAGCAGTCTCGAATACAAATACCGCCCTACCGTAAAATACGAAGTTGAACTTTATGAAAACGGTCAGGATTCCATCGGTGAGCTTTCGGTGATATTCAGAACACAGAGTGCCGCACTTATAGCGGATATGACCGCATTTTTCCGACTTTGGCATTTGATAGAGCAAAAGTATTTGCCGTACTACGGTGTACGCAATGTCAAACACGAACTGTATGACAACAAGTTTTGCCGAAGCATCAGCGTGCCTACACAAAACATATCAACGGACGAATTAGCTTATGCCCTTTCGGGGTACATTGAACTTTTTGATAAACTGATGAAAAACTTTCTCGCCGGCAGATATTCCGCCGCAGATGTTGAACAGTGTTATGCCGATTATATCTCAAGGCAACGGATAATAATATAATGGGGTGATTATATGAATACTCAGAATTTTACACAAAAGACAATAGAAGCAATCCAAAATGCACAAAATATCGCCCGCGAAAACGAGAATCAGGCATTACAGCCTGAGCATCTTCTGTATTCCCTGCTTGACCAGAATGGTGGACTTATCCCGTCACTTTTTGTCAAGATGGGTGTTGACTGCAATGCAGTGCTTGCAGAACTTGATTCATACATCTCCACTCTCGCCAAGGTTTCGGGCGGTGAAATGTATCTCTCCACCGACACAGATCGAGCCCTCCGTGCCGCAGAGAAAACGGCCAAAAGCATGAATGACGAATATGTGTCGGTCGAGCATCTTATGCTCGGCATATTTGCGAATATGACTCCGACAATACGCAAAATATTCAATGCACTTGGTATAACCAAAAATGCCTTTGTCGAAGAACTTTCAAAAGTAAAAACAAATCCGGTTACGAGCGACAACCCCGAGGGCACTTATGATGCACTTTCAAAGTATGGCACAGACCTTGTAAAGCGTGCAAGAGAAAACGAGCTTGATCCTGTCATTGGGCGTGATACCGAGATAAGAAATGTTATCCGTATACTCTCGAGAAAAACGAAAAACAATCCGGTACTCATAGGTGAACCGGGTGTCGGAAAGACCGCAATCGCCGAGGGACTCGCACAGCGTATAGTTCGTGGTGATGTACCCGATGGACTTAAAGACAAAACTATTTTCAGCCTTGACATGGGCGCACTTATCGCAGGTGCAAAATACAGGGGTGAATTTGAAGAGCGTTTGAAAGCCGTTCTCGAAGAAATTAAGAAGTCCGAGGGCAAGACACTTCTGTTTATTGATGAGCTGCACACAATAGTCGGTGCGGGAAAAACAGAGGGCAGCATGGATGCCGGGAACCTGTTAAAGCCAATGCTTGCAAGGGGCGAGCTTCATTGCATAGGAGCTACAACTCTTGATGAATATCGCAAATACATCGAAAAAGACGCAGCTCTTGAACGCCGTTTCCAGCCTGTTATGGTAAACGAGCCTACCGTTGAGGACACTATATCGATACTCAGAGGACTCAAGGAGCGTTATGAAGTCTATCACGGAGTTCGTATTCACGACAGCGCAATTGTTGCCGCTGCTACCCTGTCCGACAGATATATCTCAGACCGATTCCTGCCCGACAAAGCTATTGACCTTGTAGATGAAGCATGCGCATCTATCCGCACGGAAATAGATTCAATGCCCTCGGAACTCGATGATGTTCGCCGCAGAATAATGCAGCTTGAGATCGAAGAAATGGCGTTAAAAAAAGAGACAGATAAGCTTTCTCAGGAACGCCTTGAAAAACTCGGTGCGGAACTCGCCGAATGCAGAGACAGTTTCAATGAAATGAAATCTCGTTGGGAGACAGAAAAGCAAAGCGTAGATAAAGTTAAACGCCTCAAATCCGAAATCGAGCGGGTACACGCCGACATAGAGAACGCACAGCTCAATTACGAATACGAAAAGGCAGCAAAGCTCAAATATTCCGATCTCCCCTCACTTGAAAAAGAGCTTGAGCAGGCAGAAAAGCAAAGCGAAAAGCAGAGCGAAAACACGCTTGTTCATGACACCGTTACAGAGGAAGAGATCGCCGCAATAGTTGCCAAATGGACAGGTATCCCCGTTGCGAAACTCATGGAGGGCGAAAGAGAAAAGCTACTACATCTCGATAAAGTAATTCACAAGCGTGTCGTAGGACAGGATGAAGCAGTGCAAAAAGTAACAGAAGCAATCCTTCGTTCCCGTGCAGGAATCTCCGACCCCAACAAACCGATTGGAAGTTTTCTTTTCCTCGGCCCTACAGGCGTAGGCAAAACCGAGCTCGCCAAAGCACTTGCAGACTGTCTGTTTGACGATGAGCACAACATGGTGCGTATAGACATGACCGAATACATGGAGAAATACTCCGTCTCCCGTCTTATCGGAGCACCTCCCGGATATGTCGGCTATGACGAAGGCGGTCAGCTGACGGAGGCCGTGCGACGCAAGCCGTATTCTGTAGTGCTGTTTGATGAAATCGAGAAAGCTCATCCCGATGTTTTCAACATTCTGCTTCAGGTGCTTGATGATGGACGAATAACCGATAGTCAGGGACGAACGGTTGATTTTAAGAACACCATTATAATCTTAACTTCAAACCTCGGCAGCCAATATTTGCTTGACGGTATTGATGAAGCCGGCAACATCTCTGACGAAGCGCAAGAGGGCGTTATAGCTGAACTTCGCAGAAGCTTCAGACCCGAATTTCTGAACCGTCTTGATGAAACGATATTCTTCCGTCCGCTCAGCAAAAACAATCTTAACGGCATCATAGACATTATGCTTCATTCTCTTGAAAAAAGATTGGAAGAAAAAAGCCTCACTCTCAATGTCACGCAAAGTGCAAAAGAGCTGATTATTGAGCGTGGATACGACCCCGTTTACGGCGCAAGACCTCTTCGCAGATATTTGCAAAGCAGTCTCGAAACTCTTGTTGCAAGAAAGATTCTTTCCGGAGACCTCACTGTGGATTCCGTGATTACAGTCGATGTTGAAAACGGAGAACTTGTCTGCAAATAACGCCACAAAAAACGAAGCTGCCGACCGCAAAAGCGATCGGCAGCTTCTTCTATTGGAGATATGAGAACAGAAAGTGTCAATTTTACCGCTAAAACTCAAGCTTGTTATGCAAAAACGACCAACAAGCTATACGCTTGAATTATAAGCTGATTGTAGTATAGCACACGCAATCAAAAAAATCAACAATTTTTTAAATGTTTTTTACACCCTATTAAAAAAATCACCTGCCAACACTGTTGCATATTGGCAGGTGATTTTTTTATTCGGCTATGCCTTCAAGGAAGTTGGTTTCGCTCACCGTTCCGTCCTCCGAAACACGGAATGTCTTAATCTGATTGTGACCGAAATCGGCAGTGAAATGTATGCCGAAGTCTTCGCAGGCGATGGTTGCGGTTGAGTCAATACCCTTTGTCTCGTAAAAACGCATAATATAATCACCGCTTCCGTCCTCACAGAGCTTAAATGCAGTCATTATTATATTGTCAGTATCTACGCTGATATAACTCTTTCTCTGCGGCATTGTACCCTTATGGAAACTTTCGGGTACGGCTATGGGACGAATGTTAAACATGGTAGCTTCTTTTGTAACATCGCTGCGCTCAGCCTCTCCGTCACAAACGAAAATACCGTATTCAAATCTCTGTATACCCTCATCGGTGAAGTTGAAGTTTGCCGCCGGGCGATGTGAATAATGGTCAGCAAAAATAACGTTTCTTATCACGGTAAGGCGCAGGTCGTTTTCGGGGCAATCATACGAATATTTGGAATCGTTGAGAATAGCCAGCGTTCTTCTGCCGCCGTCGGTGAAGCTTATCGCACCCCATCGGCTTGCAGGCTCTTCTTCGCCGTTGACCGGGCGTTTAATGAAACCTGCCGGTATTTCATATGTATTGATAAAGTCATTTCCGGCTACAGGGAAGCTCATTTTCAACAGTGTAAACTTTTCCGTCCAAAGCGCCTTACATTTGACTCGGAGTGTTTTCTGCTCACTGCCAAGGATAAAATCCTGTACAAGATAAGAACTTCCAAAGGTGTGCTTTGTTCTGATAATCGCTCGTGCACCACTGTTTTCCACGAGTTCAATACTTTCAAGTTTCATTACACCCTTAATGTTGTGGAATGTAAAAACATTATGTGCCCATGTATCTGTTTCGTGGTCATCAATAACAGTAGGAACGCCTATCGGCTTTACGCTTGACGCATAATCATATCCGGAAGTTTTGTCTACAAGTGAAGTGATAACGCCCGTTTCGGCATCAAACTTTACCAAAAGATAATTGTTTTCCATCGCAAAGCTGTCAGCTTTAATATCGCTTCCAGGCTGGAATCCGACAACATCATTCTCTCTCATAAACTTGAGCCAGTACACAGCATATCCGAGAGCAGGGACTTGTGCCATAAATACCGTGTCCATATGTGTATCGTTTGAACGAGAAGAACGGACATTGCTGAACACAACATAATTACCCTCGTCATCCTTGACATCTATAGACGGATAATAAGTCCTGACAGGAACATTCACAGGATAAGAAAGAGGGTTAAATACTATCACGGGGCGTGGGAACTCGACAGCGGAATGTCCTCTTACTTCGCAGACAGGATCGGAAACGCCGTCTATCCAGGTATCTATTCTGCGTGCAATACGCAAAAACGCTTCATTTTGTATTCTGTCGGAAATAGTGAGTGCGTGACCCATAGTTGCGTTTACATCATCATAGGCTTCCATTATCGAACAGCCGCAGAAGATGTCATGGAACTGATTAAAACAGACATCACGCCATGCTTCTTTGAACTCCTCGGTTTTGTCACACATTTTGGCAACTTTTGTTGCGACTGTAGCAAATGCTTCCGAAGAATAAAGTGAATTTTCAAGCTTGCGATTGAGTGATTTTACAAGGCTTGTGGCAGAATAGCATCCGCTTGCATGGTGCTGAAGATCGTCTTTCCAAACAGGCAGCTCGCATTTTTCAAGGCAAAGAGACTCAAAGAATGTGTCCGGGTCGGAGAAAAGCATCTCATGATAGCCTTCTCGTTGAAGCTCACCGGTAAGATACTCTATATTACCTCTCGTTGGGCCGCCGCCATGATTTCCGACACCGTAAAAGAGCATCATACCGTGATTTTCCTCTTTGATTATGTCCTCACAAATATCTCGAATTTCATTTATCGAGCTGACATCGTTAGGTGCATAGCTTCTCGGTATTCTGAATGTAGGCACTTTGGAGCCGTCAATGCTCTCCCATTCAAAGACATTCGGAACATCGGCATTTTCATGCGGGCCCGGACGCATCATAACATACGCATTCATTCCGCCTTGGCGAACAAGCTGCGGAATCATACCGTTATGACCAAAAGAGTCAACATTATAGCCTGTATGGCAAATTCTGCCGAACTTCTCATAATAATAAAGCTGTGAATAAAGAGCCTGACGGGCAAAGCTTTCGCCCGAAGGCATATTGCAGTCGGGCTGCACCCACCATCCGTTGACGGGAACCCATCTTCCCTCTTTAACTCTCGCTCTGATTTCCTCGAACATATCAGGATCGATTTCCTCTACCCACTTATAATATGAAGCGGATGAGCAGGTAAAGACAAAGTCCGAATATTCGTTAAGCCTGTCAAGCGCACTACGGAATGTTTGCAGAACTTCGCCGCAGCCCTCCTGCCAACGCCAAAGCCAAATCGGGTCAAGATGAGCATTTCCGATAAGGTGTATCTTAGATTGTTTTGACATATGTTTCCTCCGATTTTTCTGACTTTTACAAGAGAATCATAGCAGAAAACCACATGATATTCAATGATTTTAGACAAAAATCCATATTTATTATTAATGCCTTTCGCAGTGCGGCTTCGTAAGTTTTGTTCTGTAACTTTACTACTTCACGCACTGTTATTTCCCACTTGCATTTGCGGATTGCCCTCTCCAACTTGTAAGGAAAGCATAGCAAAAATAATTTGAAAAAAAATCACAAAACTACTTGAAAATTTAAAAATACGTGATATAATATCACCAGAAGCCATATAAAGCTTCTATCTCCATATTCCGGTTCGGCCTTACTCACCCCAAGGCCGTCCTATCAATTCAAAAAGACTGCAAGGTTGTTCTCCACAACTCTTGCAGCCTTTTTGTTAATTTTCGTTAAGCTTGTAGTGCCTGATATAAATTCCAACAACTCTGTCATAATCTATAATATGCAGGAAACTTCCGTCAGCCATAGGATACACCGTCATACCCTCAGCTTCATTTCCATTAAGTCCGGGAAGTGTGCGTTCACAGAGAACAGTTGTTTCACCGGTGAACACATCTATGCAGTATACGGTATCGGTATTTTCGCCGTTGTCACTTGACAGATAAAGTTTATTCTCATAAACATCTCCGCCCTGAATCCTCGTAACATCCTGCGACAATTCGATATATCCGACAAACTCCATCGTTTCAAGGTCAAATTTTGCAATACAGCTTACATCTCTGAACGGAGAACAATAAAGATAACCGTTGTCACCGTCAACAGCACACCATGGAATACCGTTTGGCAAAACTTCAATCGGAAGTTCATAAACATCAACAGCCTCGAGGGTATCGCAATCGTAAGTTATAACAAGCGGATGGTCTTTTGTGCTGTTCTCAACAGAAACATAGATAAGCCCGTCATAATATCCGATTCCACCGACATGATTGCTGTCATACTTATCACGATATTCTTTTGGAATAACACCGAGCTTTTTATCAACGAGAGTAAAATCATCGGCTTTCCACTTAGCAATACCGGTCATATTAACGGCAGTCATAGCTCCCGAGGTATAATAATACTCCCCGTCGGTAGTAATTCCCTGCCCAGTATACATCGCTTTTTCGAGGATCACCTTATCTGTCTTTACAAGCTCAACACCGGAAGTTGCTGTGGGAATACCGAAACCGACAATGAATGTGATCACCATGCAAAGTGACGTAATTGCCGACCAAATCCTCGACAGCGGTTTAAATAAGCAGAAATTTAACATATAACTGCTCCTTTCTTTATAAAAATCATTCCGAATATATTTTATATAGTTCTTAGCAAGATGTCAATAAAATGTTACTTTTACGGTTAGTTCAATGCAAGGTGTTAGAAAATATGTGTTTTTCAAATTGTGTGCAAAAACAAAAAGCCTTGAAACCGTTGATATATAAAGGTTTCAAGGCTTTTTGTTTGGTGGAGATAAGCGGGATCGAACCGCTGACCTCTTGAATGCCATTCAAGCGCTCTCCCAGCTGAGCTATACCCCCAAATATTAAATTGATTTCGGAACGCTATCTATTATATCAAACGGTACAGATTTGTCAATAGTTTTTTCAAAAAAGTCTCATTTTAAAGCTGACTGCGCTTACAGGAAAATTACATCCTGTAAACGCAGTATTGGTTTTATTTTTGCTTATCTTCGTAATCAAGCACTTCTCTTGCAATATATATCGGCCTGTGTTTTGTTTCGATATATGTCTTTGCAAGATACTCGCCCACCATACCGGTGCAGAAAAGCTGTAATCCGCCAAGCAAAAGAATCAAGACCACTATCGTTGCATAACCCGGAACCTGTATTCCAAACGCCAACTTTTGGATTACAACCACAATCATATAAATTATTGACGCAACCGAAGACACGAGTCCGATATAAGTTGCAATTTTGAGCGGAGTTGTCGTAAAAGCTATAATGCCATCCAACGCATATTTAAACAGTTTTGCAAAGCTCCATTTTGATGTGCCGTTTGCTCTGTCCTCGACGGTATAGGGCATATAGAATGTATTGAATCCTACCCACGAAAAAATACCCTTGGAGAATCTGTGATATTCACTCATCTCGAGAATTGCATCGACTACACATCGTCTGAGCAGTCTGAAATCGCTCGCTCCGCTCTTAAATTCTATTTCGGAAGCTTTGTTTATCAACTTGTAAAAACAATTTTTAAACAATGCAAGTATTTTTGACTCACGCCTGTCCTCCTGATAGCAGGCAACCGCATCATAATCAGCATTTTCATCAAGCACCTGCATCATATCAAGCACAAGCTCTGGCCTCTGCTGCATATCAGCATCAATCAGGCAAACCATATCTCCATGGCTCTCTTTGAGCCCTGCGTAAATAGCGGACTCCTTACCGAAATTTCTTGAAAAGCTGACAATCTTTACATTCTCTCTGCTCTCACTGTAAATGCGACGAAGCTTTTTCATTGTGGCGTCTTTACTGCCGTCGTTAACAAATATAAGTTCATAATCAAAGCCTTTATCTTTATATGCGTTCACAGCTGTGTTGTAAAAAATCTCAACATTTTCCTGCTCGTTGTAGCACGGGATAACCAACGAAAGCTTCATTTTTTCTCCTCCGAAGATTCAGTCTTTATCGATTATATCACATCTTCTCAAAATTAGCTATACAAAGTACAGATTTGTTAAAAATTAGTTTACCGACTGCTCAAAAGATGATATGATATAAGTAGATTAAAGATTTATCGGAGGCGAAGAAATGACAGCTCTCGGAATCGACATCGGAACAACAACTATATGTGCCATTACTATAGACCGTGATTCGGGCAAAGTGTTAAAAAGTACTACCAAACCCAATCCCGGCATCACAGACACCGTAGGAATACAAAACGCCAACATTATTGTCAACGAGTGCATTTTAATGACCGATGAGCTTTTGATGGAATTTGATAACATTTCTTCAATCGGCATAAGCGGTCAAATGCACGGATTAGTATACCTTGACAGTTTCGGAAATGCTGTCAGTCCCCTGTTCACATGGCAATTTCAGGGTGCTAATGCGATTTGCGAAAATGGGACAACATACGCCGAAAAACTGAGCGAACTCAGCGGATATTCAGTCTCAACAGGATTCGGACTTTCTACATATTATCTTCATTCCAACACCCAAAACATACCGTTGAACGCCGTATCCTGCTGTACGATACACGATTATTTTGCATTGAAGCTTTGTGCTCTGACATCACCTGTAATGCATTCTTCTGATGCCGCAAGCTTTGGTATGTTCGATTTTGCCAAAAACGATTTTGACAGAGAGACTGTCGCCGCAGTCGGACTTGACCCTCAAATTTTGCCGCAAGTCATTTCGGATTTTGAGATAATAGGCGAATATCAAAACATTCCCGTCTGTGTCGCCGGCGGAGATAATCAAATGAGTTTCATCGGCTCTGTATGCGACATTGAGCGATGTTTGCTTGTCAACATCGGAACCGGCAGTCAGGTATCATTTGCAACTGAAAATACAAAAGATATTCAAGGCACGGAACTTCGTCCATGCTGCGGTGATATAAACCTCAGAGTAGGTTCTGCGTTGTGTGGAGGTATGGCTTTTGCCGCACTTGAAAAGTTCATAAGAGAATGCGCTCTGCTCACCGGTGCCGAATGTAAAAATGCATATGCCTGTATTGACGAATATTTAAAATTACCGGAACCGAAAAATCCTCTTGATGTCAGCACACAATTTAACGGCACAAGAGACGACCCGACGGCGAGAGGATTTATAAAAAACATCGGCCTTGATAATTTCACGCCCGGACATATGATATGGGGCGTTATTCATTCCATCGCAAACGAACTGCATGAAATGTATGCTCGCTGTGGTGAAAACAAATCGATGCTTATCGGCTCGGGAAACGGACTGAGAAAAAATTTGGCACTCCAAAAAGTTCTGGAGCAAACCTTTGGATTGGAACTGCATACTCCGAAACACAAAGAAGAAGCCGCATTCGGTGCGGCACTCTGCGGACTTTACGCCTGCGG
>CAZFZW010000007.1:0-24601 GCA_964523465.1 uncultured Clostridium sp.
TCTTCACAGAGGAGACACCGATACACACCTCAAGCCCTTATTCCGCATCAAAAGCATCTGCCGATCTGCTTGTACTCGCTTATCACAGAACTTACGGTATGCCCGTAACCGTTTCGAGATGCTCTAATAATTACGGACCTTATCATTTCCCCGAGAAGCTTATACCCCTTATGATTTCCCGCGCTTACAACAACGAGAGCCTGCCTGTATACGGAGAGGGCTTGAATGTCCGTGACTGGCTGTATGTTGAGGATCATTGCAGTGCTATCGACCTTATTATACACAACGGCAGAGTGGGTGAGGTGTATAATGTCGGCGGTCATAACGAAAAGCGTAATATTGATGTCGTAAAAACCGTCCTTCGCATTATGGGTAAGCCCGAATCGCTTATAACCCATGTCAAGGACAGAGCAGGACATGACCTGCGTTATGCAATAGACCCCACAAAAATCCACAATGAGCTCGGCTGGAGTCCCAATACCGATTTTGATACCGGTATTCAAAAAACCGTTGACTGGTATATGGAAAACAAGTCCTGGTGGGAGGATATTATCAACGGCGAATACCAGAATTATTACGAGAAGATGTATTCAAACAGATAAAAACAGTCGGCTGTCTGCTTTAGTCAGCCTGCAATATATTTTTGAACTTGAGTACAAAAAAGTGTTTACAATGCCTTTTTATCGTGATATAATACTGAAAAAGGCGTAAGTATTTTGTTAGGAGAACCTTATGTCTGAGAAGAAAGAGAAAAAAGAAAAAGAAAAGGAACGCAAGAACGAAAAGGCGACTCAGGAACCTTCAAGGCGTTCAAGAAAGAAGCAAAACACTCACAAAGCTATTCTGCATCAGGCGAAGATACTTTTTGAAAAAGAGGGCTTTGGCAATGTCACTATTGACCAGATAAGCGAGAGTGCCGATGTTTCGCGTTCAACCTTCTTTTCGCATTTTGCCTCTATCGACGATCTGCTCAAGGAAATTTCGGACGAAGAGATAAACGATGTTTTCGAGGCTGCGGACAAAGGCGACGGAGAACTTACCGTCAGTGCGCTTTTAAAGCAGCTCAATGACGACACTTATCCTTATCCTTATCTTTCCTGTGAAGTGCTTATGCGTGGCATCCTCTCGAAAGGTGAGTCTAATTTTGCACAGGTAGATAAATTCCTGCGTAAAGAAATTGTCACCGACAAGAGTTATGCCAAAACACTTGAGGAGTTTTCCTCAAAAGAGCTGTCGGCGCTCATACTCGGAGCTTTCTTCGGTCTCATCTTCCAGAAGATGATTAACAACGAGAGCTTCACAAATCCCGACGAAACAAGTGTGACTATCCAAAAATTCATAAAATATCTGAAAAATCAGGAGGAATTATCATGAGCAACGGATATGGAATCAGCAGATGGGATGACGCAAAGACCATTTACAAAGAGCTTGCGGATCTTACTTCCAAGCCGATCTATTGCGTCAACGAAGATGCTATGAAGGATGTTCTCAATTATTTTGAGACAAAGTGTGCAAAATCTAAGGAGATAACCACTGAAGCAAAGCAGTATATCCCCGGCGGCGTTCAGCACAACCTTGCATTTAACTATCCTTTCCCGATCTGCATGACCAAGGCAGAGGGTGCTTTCCTCTACGACCTTGACGGCAACAAGTATTACGACTTCCTGCAGGCAGGCGGCCCGACTATTCTCGGCAGCAACTATGAGCCTGTCAGAAAGAAAGTTATCGAGCTTCTTGAAACCTGTGGCCCTGTAACCGGCCTTTTCCACGAGGGCGAGCTTCTGCTTGCTAAGGAAATTAACAAGCATATGCCCAATGTCGAGATGTTCCGTATGCTCGGTTCGGGTACTGAGTCTGTTATGGCTGCTATCCGTGTTGCACGTTGCGCTACAAAGGCTAAGCGTATAATCAAGGTCGGCGGCGCATATCACGGCTGGTCTGATCAGATGGTTTACGGTCTGAAGATTCCGGGCTCAAGAAGCTTCCTTGAATCTCACGGTATTCCTCACAGCTGCTGGGGCACTACCGACGAGGTAAGACCCAACGATCTTGATATGCTCGAGAAGATGCTCAAGCTCAACAAGATGCGTGGCGGCACAGCTGCTGTTATCGTTGAGCCTGTCGGCCCCGAGAGCGGTACAAGACCGATTGATTTCAACTACAACAAGGAAGTCAGAAAGCTTTGCGACAAGTACGGCTGCCTGTTCATCTTCGATGAGGTTGTTACCGGATTCCGTGTAGGCCTCGGCGGTGCTCAGGGTTACTTTGATGTTGTGCCCGATCTCACAATCTTCGGCAAGATCGTTGCAGGTGGTTATCCGTCAGCTGGCGGTGTCGGCGGTAAGAAGGAGTTTGTTAGCGGTATGGCTGCTGGCGTCGGCACAATGATGAAGCGTGCATATGTCGGCGGTACTCTCGCTGCAAACCCGCTGTCATCCTATGCAGGTTATTGCGCTATCCAGGAGATTGCAAGAACAAATGCATGTGAAGTTGCTGGCAGAGCAGGTGACAGACTTGCAGCAGGTCTTAAAGATCTTGTTAACAAGTATGGTCTTCCTTATGTTGTTTATAACCAGGGCTCCATCGTTCATCTCGAGTGCACAGGTGCAATGAGCTACGACTTCAGCTCAATGAACATACTCAAGTCCGCTATTCCGATGCTCAAGACAAAACCCGAGATGCTTCGCAGAAAGTCCGCTATGGAGGAGATGGGTGCAGCTTATATGGCAAACGGTATCGTTACTCTTGCCGGCAGCCGTCTTTACACTTCAATGGCAGATACCGACGAGATCATCGACGGTGCTCTTGAGAGATTCGAGGATGTCTTTAAGAATGTCACTGCTTGCCCCGCTGAGCGTGTATTCGCAAAGAAGTAATCAAAATATAAATTCAAAAGGTGCCCTCTCGTAGGGCATCTTTTTTTGCTTTTTGCATTGAATAACGAACAAAAATGTGCTAATATAAACGAGATAAACATTTGTTCAATTTTAATCGGAGGCAGGGCGTTTGTTTATGCACGAAGACCACAGAAAAAGAGTCAAAGACCGATTCTTGAAAGACGGAATCGAAAACATGCCCGAGCATGAAGTGCTTGAGCTGCTTCTCTTCTTTTCGATACCCAGAAAAGATACAAATCCCATAGCACACGAGCTGATAGAACACTTCGGTTCACTCAACAGTGTAATTGAGGCGAGTGCCGATGAGCTTGTGCGAGTCAAAGGAATCGGTGAGACCTCGGCAACGCTGATTACACTTTCATTTCAGATAATCAAAAGGTATCTCAAGGACACTGCCGACAAAAAACTTATCCAGTTTGACGGCCCCGATTCCGTAAAAGAACTGCTTATGTCAAAATATCTCGGAGCACACGAGGAAATGATATATATGTTATCTCTCGACTTCGATGATAATATTGTGGCAGTCAACAAAATTGCTCACGGCTCATTTGTTTCCGCAAATCTCGACAAACGCCTTGTGCTTGAAACGGCGTTCCGTAACAAGGCATATTCGGTTGTGCTCGTCCATAACCATGTCAACGGTATTCCCGTACCGTCTCGAGCGGATTTGGACACCACTCGTTCAGTGAGAGATTTCTTCCAGGGTGTTAATGTCCACCTGCTTGACCACCTGATTTATACCGATGAGGATATTTTCTCGATGGCAAGTGTTCCCAAATTTTCTTCTTTGTTTATCTGACAGGAGATTCAATGGATAAATTTATTCTTCATTCTCAATACAAACCGACGGGTGATCAGCCGCAGGCTATCGCCGAGCTTACGGACGGAGTAAAAAGGGGATTTAAAGAACAGACACTTCTCGGCGTTACCGGTTCGGGAAAAACATTTACCATGGCAAATATTATTGCGAACCTCAACCGTCCCACACTTGTTTTGGCGCATAACAAAACTCTTGCCGCTCAGCTTTGCTCGGAATTCCGTGAATTTTTTCCGGAAAATGCAGTGGAGTATTTTGTCAGTTATTACGATTATTATCAACCCGAGGCGTATATTCCGTCTACCGATACCTACATTGAAAAGGATTCCGCAATAAATGACGAGATAGATAAATTACGCCACTCTGCTACCTCTGCACTTTCCGAGCGTCGTGATGTTATAATTGTGGCAAGCGTATCCTGCATATACAGCCTCGGTGACCCAATCGATTATCGCAATATGGTCATTTCGCTTCGTCCGGGAATGGAAAAGAGCCGTGACGAAGTAATAAACAAGCTTGTTGAAATTCAGTATGAACGCAACGACATAAATTTCATCCGCAACAAGTTCAGAGTGCGTGGAGATGTGCTTGAAATCTTCCCTGCACAGTCGAGTGAAAACGCTGTGAGAGTTGAATTTTTCGGAGATGAAGTGGACAGAATATCCGAGATAAACGCTCTTACGGGAGAAGTCAAAGGTATTCTTTCTCATGTCGCCATCTATCCCGCATCGCATTATGTTGTGTCGCAGGAGAAAATGGAACGCTCGATAAAAGAGATTTACGAAGAAATGACAGAGCGTGTTGCCGAGTTTGAAAGTCAGGGCAAATTGCTTGAAGCACAGCGCATAAAACAACGCACGGAATATGACATTGAAATGCTCAGAGAAACAGGATTTTGTAAGGGAATAGAAAACTACTCCCGTGTCATGTCAGGTCGTGAACCCGGTTCACCTCCGTTTACACTGCTCAATTACTTTCCTGATGACTTTTTGCTTTTCATCGACGAATCTCATGTAACATTGCCTCAGGTCAGGGGAATGTACGGCGGTGACCGTTCGAGAAAAGATACACTTATCGACTTTGGATTCAGACTTCCGTCTGCTTATGACAACAGGCCGCTTACATTCGATGAATTTTATGAGCGTGTCGGTCAGAAAATATTTGTCAGTGCCACTCCGGGCGAAATCGAACGGCAGAAAAGTCTGCGAGTTGCAGAACAGCTTATCCGCCCGACAGGTCTTGTTGATCCCTCTATTTCTGTCAGACCCACCGAGGGTCAGATAGACGACATTATATCCGAGATAAATGTACGAATTGAACGTAAGGAGCGTGTTCTGCTTACCACACTTACTAAAAAAATGGCGGAGGATCTGACTGATTACCTCGAGGATCTTGGTATAAAAGTTCGCTATATGCACCATGACATCGACACTATCGAGCGAATGGAGATAATTCGTGACCTTCGTCTCGGTGAATTTGATGTGCTTGTGGGAATAAACTTGCTCAGAGAAGGTCTGGATATTCCCGAAGTGTCACTCGTCATTATACTTGATGCCGACAAAGAGGGATTTCTGCGCTCTGAAACTTCACTTGTTCAGACCATAGGCAGGGCGGCACGAAATGCCAACGGCGAAGTTATAATGTATGCAGACTCCGTTACTCCGTCCATGGAGCGTGCAATTATCGAAACTGAACGCCGCCGCCAAAAGCAGATGGCATATAATGAAGAACACGGAATTGTGCCCCAAACCATCGTAAAAGGCGTGCGTGATGTAATAGAGATAACCGGCAAAGCCGACAAGGGCGAAAAGCCGATAAAGAAGATGAACAAAAAAGAGCGTGAAGAGATGATAGTACGCCTGACTGCCGAAATGAAAGCAGCGGCGAAGATACTCGAATTCGAGCACGCAGCATATCTGAGAGATAAGATAAACAAACTGAGGGAAGGTAAATAAGTTTGTCGCAAAAAAATATTGTAGTAAAAGGTGCAAGAGAGCATAACCTGAAAAATGTCGATGTGACGATACCGAGAGATAAGCTTGTGGTATTCACGGGACTTTCGGGTTCAGGTAAGTCGTCGCTTGCTTTTGACACGATATATGCAGAGGGACAGCGAAGATATGTTGAATCCCTCTCTTCATATGCACGGCAGTTTCTCGGTCAGATGGAAAAACCCCAGGTTGACTACATCGAGGGACTTTCTCCGGCTATATCCATAGACCAGAAAACAACCTCCAAAAATCCCCGTTCAACAGTCGGAACGGTAACTGAAATATACGACTACCTGCGTCTGCTCTATGCAAGGATAGGTATTCCGCATTGCCCGGTGTGCGGCAGAGAAATTTCAAGACAGACAGTTGACGATATTGTTGATAACATCCTCGAACTTCCCGAGGGCACGAAGATTCAGGTTATGTCGCCCATCGCAAGAGGTAAAAAGGGACAGTTTCAAAAGGAGCTTGAAAGTGCAAAAAAGAGTGGTTTCGTCCGTGTTCGTGCAGACGGAATAATCTATGATTTAAGCGAAAAAATCACTCTTGATAAAAACAAAAAACATAATATCGAAATAGTTGTTGATCGCCTTGTTGTCAAAGAGAGTATTAAGAGCCGCCTGGCGGATTCAATAGAAACCGCAACTTCGTTGTCTAACGGGCTTTTGCTTGTCGATGTCATAGGAGGGGATGAGCGTCTTTATTCACTCGACTATGCCTGCCCCGAGCACGGAGTGAGCATTGAAGAGCTTGAGCCAAGGATGTTCTCGTTCAACAATCCGTTCGGTGCCTGTCCTACCTGTTCGGGTCTCAGCATATTTATGCGTCCCGACCCGGAGCTTATAGTTCCCGACAAAAATCTGTCTATCAGACAGGGTGCGATAAAAGCAAGCGGATGGAGCAACGCTGAGGGCGGTACTATAGCTCAAATGTATTTTGAGGGCATTGCCAACAAGTATAATTTTACTCTTGACACTCCGTTTAAGGATATTCCCGACGATGGCGTAAATGCTATTTTCTATGGCACAAACGGTGAAAAAATGAAGCTGACTCGCAAAAACGAGTACGGCTCTGGTTCATATATGACCGACTTCGAGGGCATTTGCAACAATATTGAACGCAGATATAACGAGACCTCAAGCGACTGGTCAAGAGCAGAGCTTGAGCAGTTTATGTCTACCGTAAAATGCCCCGAATGTCACGGTGCAAGGCTTAGAAAAGAATCTCTATGCGTTACTGTCGGTGGAATAAACATAGACGAATTTGCCAATAAATCTATTGTCAAAGAAATTGAGTTTCTTGATTCACTTCAACTCACATCCCGTGAGCAGATGATTGCAAAGCTCATTATCAAGGAGATAAAAGACAGACTGACATTCCTGCACAGTGTAGGACTCGGTTATCTGACACTTGCACGTTCATCCGCAAGTCTTTCGGGCGGCGAAAGTCAGCGCATACGGCTTGCAACACAGATAGGCTCTTCGCTTGTCGGAGTTTTATATATTCTCGATGAGCCGAGTATAGGACTGCATCAGCGTGATAACGAAAAGCTGTTGAACACCCTTAGGAATCTTCGTGATATAGGAAACACACTCATAGTAGTTGAACACGATGAGGACACAATGCTTGCTGCTGACCATATTGTTGATGTCGGGCCGGGAGCCGGAATACACGGAGGTCATATTGTATGCGAAGGCACGGCAGATGATATAATGAACTGTGAAGAGTCGATAACAGGTCAATATCTCAGCGGCAAAAAGAAAATCCCCGTACCAGAAAAACGCAGGAACGGCAACGGAAAAAGCCTTAAAATAATCGGTGCAAAAGAAAACAACCTCAAAAACGTCAATGTTGAAATACCGCTTGGCGAATTTGTGTGTATCACGGGCGTTTCCGGCTCGGGAAAGTCCTCGCTCATAAACGAGATACTTTATAAACGCCTTGTAACTGAGCTTAACGGAGCTAAAAAAGTACCCGGAGCACACAGCGAAATGCTCGGAATAGAAAATCTTGACAAGGTTATAGCTATCGACCAGTCTCCGATAGGACGCACACCCCGTTCTAATCCGGCCACTTATACGGGCGTTTTTACGGACATTCGCGACCTATTTGCCTCTACAACCGATGCAAAAACGAGGGGATACAAGTCAAACCGTTTTTCATTCAATGTCAAAGGGGGCCGCTGTGAGGCGTGCCAGGGCGACGGAATAGTTAAGATTGAGATGCACTTCCTTGCCGACATTTATGTTCCGTGCGAAGTGTGCAAAGGTGCGAGGTATAACCGTGAGACACTTGAAGTAAAATATAAAGGCAAAAGCATATACGATGTACTCGAAATGACGGTTGAAGAGGGTCTTGAATTTTTTTCAAGTATTCCGAAGATTCAGCGTAAGCTCCAGACCCTTTATGATGTCGGTCTCGGATATATCAAAATCGGACAGCCTGCCACTACGCTTTCCGGCGGAGAGGCACAGCGAGTCAAGCTCTCGACCGAGCTTTCACGCCGACCCACGGGAAAGACAATATACATTCTCGATGAGCCGACAACAGGTCTGCACACCGCAGATGTGCATAAACTCATTGAGGTTTTGCACAAGCTTGTTGATAACGGTAATTCGGTTGTTGTTATCGAGCATAACCTCGATGTGATAAAAACTGCCGACCACATTATTGACCTCGGCCCTGAGGGCGGCGATGAGGGCGGTCAGATAGTTGCCTGCGGTACACCCGAACAGGTTGCAGATACGGAAGGTTCATATACGGGCCTGTATCTAAAAAAGCTTTTAAAATCCGAGGAGTGATTGTTCAATATGATGATGTCGAGGCTAGTAAGCTCGCTTGAGAAAGTGTTTTCAGATGAAGCTCCTTCGTGTGCCTCACTTTTGGAATTGTCCGCACTGCAAAATGAACGCATTTCATTTCAGCTTGCTTTCTTCTCGGACAACAGCACCGAATATACTGTATCCCTGTCGGGCTGTGAAGAATCCGACATCAAAATGTACAATGTGGTCGAAATTAAATCCGATTTACCTGCAACCGATGACTGCGATGCATATTTTCTTCGGAAAATGCCCGGATTTTATCCCGACCTGCTTTTGCCGATAGACAACAACACCTTCACGGCACTCGACGGAAAGTGGCACAGCCTGTGGTTTGAGATTGATACAGCTAAAATAAGTGCAGGCAACCATAATATTTTCGTTACACTCTCAAACGGCAGAGAAAAATCCACGAATGTTATATCGCTTGAGGTTATCGGTACACAGTTGCCGGAACAGGAACTCATGTGTACAATGTGGTTTCACGCCGATTGCCTTGCAACCCGTTATGGAGTTGAAGTTTTCAGCGAGGAACATTGGCGAATAATGGAGAATTATATCCAAAACGCTGCCGAGCACGGCATAAATTTCATCTTAACGCCTCTCTTTACACCTCCGCTTGATACAGAGGTAGGCGGAGAACGGCCGACAGTTCAGCTCGTGGATGTCAAAGTAACGGAAAGCGGATACGATTTCGCCTTTGAGAAGCTCGATCGCTTTATCAAAATGTGCGACAAATGCAAAATTAAATATTTTGAAATGTCCCATCTGTTTACTCAATGGGGAGCCGAGCACGCTCCGAAAATAGTCGCCGATGTAAACGGTGAAGAAAAACGCATTTTCGGTTGGGATACAGATGCAGACGGAGACGAATATATGGATTTTCTGCGTCAGTTTGCGGTAAAACTCACAAAGCTTATCGACAGCAGGGGACTGCGTAGCAGATGCCGCTTTCATGTCTCCGATGAGCCCTCTCTCGAACAGTATGAGACATATAGAAAGCGTGCAGAGCTAATCGCTGAAATTTTTCCCGGTTTTAAAGTTATAGACGCACTGTCGGATATTGAATTTTTCGACAAAGGCGCAGTGAATTATCCGATACCGTCCGAAAACCACGCAGACGAATTTGCAGGCAAATCCGAGGAGTTTTGGACATATTACTGCTGTTGTCAATGCAACGAAAATGTACCAAACCGCTTTTTTGCCATGCCGTCGGCACGCAACAGAATATTAGGAGTTTTGCTCTATAAATATAATGCGACAGGCTTCCTTCAGTGGGGATATAATTTCTGGTATTCACAGTATTCAAAAATTGAAATAGACCCGTTTCAGGTGACAGATGCTGACCACGCATTTCCGTCGGGCGATTCTTTTGTTGTCTATCCGGGTGAAAACGGAGAGCCGCTCAATTCTCTGCGACTGAAGGTGTTCTATGAAGCTTTGCAGGATCTTCGAGCATTAAAAAAGCTGGAGAGTCTTATAGGTAGAGAGAAAACACTTGAAATTGCATTTGCAGATGAGAATCTGACATTCAAAAACTATCCTCATGGCAGCACTTATATTCTGTCTCTTCGAGAACGGATCAACAAAGCTATAAAAGAGTATATATAAAAATCCACCGCATCCGTGCTCAATCGAATGCGGTGGATTTTTATAAAATCAATCTTCGCTCTTGGCAGTTCTGTTTAAGATAAACTCATTCACCTTATCTGCAAGCTCGCCGTGAAGCTTATATTTCTTTGTGAACAGAATCAGTGACATGATAATAAATATCGGGGGAATAATGAACATCATCACGGAGATGGTGTTTTGAGCAAGTGCTGTCTGAGCCGAAAGTGTCGCATCGTAGTGTGAGAACTGCAATCCGAGTGCAATTACAATAGACTGAATAGTATATGCAAGTTTTTGCAGGAAGCCTTTCATAGAGAATACGATAGACTCCGAACGATATCCAAGACTGTATTCGCCGTAATCGACAATATCCGCAAGCATAACAGTCTGCGAAACAAAGATGCAGCCGATTCCCATGCAGCCGAGAAGAGCAAATACCGCAAAGGGGATGAACATCAGTGAATTGTGCGGCATAAGTATCGGGCCGAAAACAAACATTCCGATATATCCGAGCACAGTCAGACACATAGCACCCTGAATGACCTTGCGGCGTGTGAATTTCTTTGAAAGCATAGGCAGTAAAAACAGTCCAAGTGCCTGTCCTACACCGCCAATGGCGGCAAAATACGAATACAGACTCTTGTTACTGAGAACATTATCAAAGAAATAAATTCCCATTGCATTTGTTATGTACCAGCCCGTATTGAACAGCAGGGCGGTAAGCATGAAGATAAGAAGCTGATCGTTTGCCTTGACGGTATTGAAAGCCTTTTTGAGTGTGAATTTTTCTTTCGGCGGCGTAGAACCGTGTTCCTTTGTAGTAGTAACTGTGATTATCGCACCGATTATCAACACAATACCGGCTATCATTGCCCAACGACTGTAGCCAACGGAATCGTCGCCTTTGCCAAGTGTGGCGACCATTTTAACCGTAAACACGCTGACGACAATCTGACCGAAACCGGAGAAAAAGCGGGGGATAGAGGACACAACATTTCTCTTCTGCGGATCGCTTGTCAGTGCCGGAACCATCGACCAGTAGGGAATGTCTATCATTGTATTTGTCATACCCCAAAGGACATACATTACTGCGGCATAAATATAGAGCCTGACATTAACCGAAGTGTTGCTGACCTCGAAACCGGGGTTCGTAAACAAGAAAGTAAGTGCGATTGCGTTGAGCACAGCTCCGCACATTATCCACGGGCGGAATTTGCCGAACCTGGATTTTGTGTTGTCAACAATAGTTCCCATCATCGGGTCGTTTATACCGTCCCAGATTCTTGCAAGAGCGGGTACAATCAGCAGGAATGTGGAATTGAGCAGAAGAACATCCGTGAGATATTTCGTCAGGAACGAATTGAACAGTCCGTAGCTCAAATCCATTCCGATAGCTCCGACACCGAAGCCGAGATAGCCGAATATCCATGACATTCCGCCTGCACGCTTAGTCTTTTGCTTTTTACTCATAAATTCACTTCCTCCAAAGGTCTATATTGATAATTTTAATTGAAAAACTATTTTCAGTCAAGCTCTGCATATAAAATCTATTGAAAAGTTATCGATTAAATGATAATATATAAAAAACATCTAAAGGTAAAGGTGAAGATAACGATGCTCAAGTTCAACAGCAACGGTAAATTCAAAATTATGCAGATAGCCGACACTCAGGAAATTCCGTCAGTCTCTCCCGATACCTTGAGTCTTATGAATGAGGCTCTTGACAGTGAAAAACCAGACCTCGTTATCTTCACCGGCGATCAGGTCAAAGGATATTCTAAAAAGTTCAAGAAAGATCCTTCTATAGTTGAAAACACCATCGACACTCTTGTTGAGCCTGTCGCAAAAAGAAACATTCCGTTTATGGTGACTTATGGCAACCACGATGCACAGTGCGGTGTTGATAATCTCGGTCAGTTTGCCTTTTATTCAAAATACCCGACTTTTGTAAGCGGAAATCTCAGAAAAGCCGAAGATGTCGGCACTGCCGATATTCAGATATATTCAAATGATGAAAAGAAACCCGTTTTCAGCATCTACCTCATTGATTCGCACGGTAAAGCGGCAGACGGTTCGGGCTACGCTCCTGTTGATAAGGAGCAGATAGAATGGTATGAGTCACGCAGAGAGCAGCTCAAAGCGGAAGACGGTGATTATCTGCCGTCACTCGTATTTCAGCATATTCCCGTACCCGAGTTTTTTGATGTTATCAAAAAAGTGTCCAAGCGTACAAAAGGTGCAGTCCCCGCATACGGCGCACATGAAAATGAATACTTCGTTTTAAACGACGAAACCAAAGCGGCAGGCGGCTTTATGCTGGAATCGCCTGCATCTCCCGATGTGAATACCGGTGAATTTGATGCCATGAGCGAAAAAGGTGATGTACTCGGAATTTATGTCGGCCACGACCATAACAACAGCTTTGTTGTCAATTACAAGGGTGTTGACCTTGGCTACACTCAGGGTGCAGGTTTCAATGTTTACGGCCCGGGTGAAAACAGGGGCGTGCGAATCTTCGAGCTTAACGAAACCGAGCCTAGGAATTACTCGACTTACACACGAACATTCAAAGAGCTGTGTGGAACAAAAATCAAAACTCCTGTTAAAGAGTTTATTTATAAACACGCCCCCACAAGCCCGAGAGCTGTTAAACCGATTCTTATAAAAGTCGCTATAATAGCTGCCGCAATTGCCGCCGCTTATGTCGCTTATAAGTTCTTTAATATCTGAACAACAAATAATGCCGTGTCGATAATGACACGGCATTACGCTTTGATTTTAAATGAACGAGAACATATGAATGATGTTCATGTCTTCCTGCATATCAAGTCCATGACCGCCAACGCCACCGTCAAGTGCGTGGCAACCGTGGTCGGGGCAGAAGCCGAGCAATGTTCTGTGTCCGCTCCACTTTTCGGCAATAGTATCGTGAAGATTTGTGAAAACATCTATGTTTGCCTTGAGGGCATCCATAGCACCCTCACCCTCGGGAGACCAGCGGTGCATATTGCCGTCGTAGTCACCGTTATAAAGCACGATGATATCATATTCATCCTCGTCAATGAGCTGCAACGCCTTTTCATTGCACTCTTCAACAGAGTCATATATGAAGTAGTCAACATTACGCTCAAGGAATATCTTTGAAATGCTGTCGCCCTCGGTGGAAACTATAGCACAGCGCTTTCCTGCCTCGGGAAGTACATCGAATATTGTTCTCGTTGTCAGAACAGGCTTTTCGTACTTTCTGATTCCGTGAATCTCGGGCATAACGCCTGTGTACATTGACGCAAAGCAAACAGGTGTTACGCTCGGCATAACAGAGAGCACAGGAAGCTGTATTTGCGTTCTGAGAATCGCAGGGTCGAACAGCTTTGTGTACTTCTGGAACAGCCATAGCGCTATTGCGTCGGGATTGTAGACAAATACTCTGTCTGCACCTTTGTCGCCGAAGTGCAATTGCATCTTGTCGAGCACGGTGCTGTAAGGTTCTGCCATGTCGTCAGGCTCTTTTACGCCCAAGGCTCGCAGAAAGGTAGCTGCCGCACTTGTCAAACAAACTGAATTATAAAGATCACTCATTTTTTATCCTCCTTAATGAGTTTAATAACATCCTTTTTTGCGTGCTTTTAATTTATTCTGCAAAATGCTTATCACTTTGCCGAGAAGCAGTGCCGCCAAAACGGTGATAAGAAGTATCAGCCATTGATTTTCAATATTGAGGTATTTCGGTAATATACTTTGAAATCTTTGATGCAACAGATAAAGCTCCAGACTGTACCGACCGAGAATGTTAAACGGAAAAACTGCGATTTTAATAACTTCAGGCAGCTTTTTATCCAGTAAATGCAACGCCAATGCAATCAACAGACACATGGCAGGTATCATTATCAAAGCAGGATAGCAGTTAAGTCCGTTTTGAATAAAATTCGGTTCTTTTATATAGCGGTTGACAACATATGCCAAAACAGTTCCGAACACGAAAGCAAAAACACTTAAAGCAACAGTACCTTTGCCAAACCGTTTCTTTTCATACACAAGACTTCCGATGTGTATACCGAGGAAAAATATTGCAATTCGGACAGTTGAACCCCACAGATATTTCATATCAGTATAATAAAAAGCAGTTGTTATAACAGGGGAAAGTATCATCCAAAGTGCAGTATAAATTATTCGCTTTGAATGTGAAAGCTTCTTGTAAAAATGCAGAAAAAGCGGAGTTATTAAATAAAATATGAGCTGAGTGGGTATGTACCAGTCAAACCGTGCGTGCCGCGTCCAATAACCTATTCCCGAAATATAATAGAAAAAATCTAAAGCACTGCCTTTTTCGAGTCTGAGCAGACAATATGAAAGGCACGCTATAAATAAATATGCGGGAAGTATTCGGCTGAGTCTGGCTTTATAAAATCCGAGTGCATTCGGGCGTTTTGTAAGTGAAAAATAAACCCCTATTCCCGAAAGGAACAGAAAAATATCCACTCCGTAAAAACCGATTCTGTGAATGAACCATCCGAATTCTGTATAAAAGCCGAGCGGCATATGAAAGAACATAACCCATAGGATAGCAAGTCCCATAAGCGTGCTTCGGTATTTGCTCAAAATGCCGAAATTCATATTTCACCACCGACCCGTTTTGCACAATATTAACACAAAATTTGGCTTAAATCAATATAAAATGAATTAGTTTTGCTTTTTCTCTTTCATTTTTTTGTACAATGTGATAAAATTCAATAGACTTAGAAAAACACAAGAGGTGCAGTATGAATATCGAAAGAACAAGAGAATCTATCATCAACGGTAATACCGCTCTCGGAATTGAACTCGGCTCGACGAGAATCAAGGGTATTCTTGTTGATGGTAATAACAGCGTTATTGCTTCCGGCGGACATTCGTGGGAAAACAGGCTTGAAAACGGTATTTGGACATATCATCTGGATGATGTTTGGGCAGGTATGCGTGAATGTTACAAAACCCTTGCCGATGATGTATTCCAAAAATACGGTGTGGAACTTACCACGGTAGGTGCTATTGGCATTTCCGGCATGATGCACGGTTATCTCGTTTTTGATGAAAACCAAAACCAACTCGCCGACTTCAGAACATGGAGAAACACAGTAACTGAGCGTTCTGCCGCAGAGCTTTCGGAGCTTTTCGGATTCAATATCCCTCAGCGTTGGAGCATCGCACACCTTGATCGTGCTATTTTGAACGGTGAAGAACATTGTGAAAAAATAAACTTTATGACAACACTCGCCGGATATGTCCACTGGATGCTTACCGGTGAAAAGGCAATAGGAATCGGCGAAGCTTCGGGTATGTTCCCGATAGACAGCACAACAGGCGACTTTAATTCCGCTATGCTTGATAAATTTGATTCACGAATTGCCGACAGGAACTTCAAATGGAAAATCCGTGATATACTTCCCAAGGTACACTCGGCAGGCGAATTTGCAGGCAAGCTTACAGCAGACGGTGCCCGTTTGCTTGATCCTTCCGGAAAACTTCAGCCCGGAATACCTTTCTGTCCTCCCGAGGGCGATGCCGGAACAGGCATGGTTGCGACTAACAGTGTGGCACAGAGAACGGGAAATGTTTCGGCAGGAACTTCTATTTTTGCTATGATAGTGCTTGAAAAGCCGCTTTCAAAAGTTTATCCCGAAATCGATATGGTAACTACTCCCGACGGAAGTCCCGTAGCAATGGTTCACTGCAATAACTGCACAACCGACCTTGATTCGTGGATAGGCTTACTCAAGGAGACTGTCGAGCTGATGAGCGGTGAAGTTAATGTTTCCAAGCTCTACGATACTTTCTATAACAAAGCTCTCGAGGGTGCGCCCGATTGTGGAGGACTTCTCTCTTATAATTACTATTCCGGAGAGCACACAACGGGATTCGAGGCCGGCAGACCGCTGTTTGCAAAGCTTCCCGACAGCAAGATGAATCTCGCAAACTTTGCCAGAGCTATTTTGTTCTCTGCAATGGCAACGCTCAAATTCGGCATGAACATACTCACCGAAAAAGAGTCGGTGCTGATAGACAGGCTTCTCGGTCATGGTGGACTGTTCAAGACCCCTGTAGTCGGTCAGCGACTTATGGCGGCGGTACTTGAGACTTCTGTAGCTGTTATGGCAACCGCAGGAGAGGGCGGTGCGTGGGGCATTGCTCTGTTGGCATCATATATGAATAACCGCAAGGATGGCGAAACACTCGATGCTTTCCTCGAATCAAGAGTATTTAAGAATATGATTGGCAACAGTGTAGCTCCCGATGAGAGTGATGTCGAAGGATTCAGAAAATATATGGACAGATACACTTCCGGATTTGCAATCGAACGTGCCGCAGTTGACAATCTGACAAAGTAAAACAAAAACAAAGATTCCGTATGGTTTAATTCATCATACGGAATTTTTTATTTTTATCGTCTTATTCTTTAACTGCCGTGAAAAACATTCTCGGCAGTTTCAGTATAACGGTACTTTCTGCCTGTACGGGATATTTGATTCTTATCTTTTTAAATAGCTTATCTTTTTTGTATTATATCATATCAAGCAAAGCAAATCTGCTTTTACTGCATCAAATAATAATTTTCTCCTCTTTGATTTGACAAAAACAGCACTCCTGCTGAGATATAATCTACTTATCCGCTTTGAAAGGGGAGGCGACAGCTTGAGTAATGTTATATACGTGGATGTGCTTTTACTTATCAATTTACTTGTTAATTTTCTCATGCTGTCAGCTGCCACTCGCCTTGTCGGAAAAAAGTCTCGTGTTTGGCGTGTACTGCTTTCCTCCGCAATCGGTGCAATTTATTCACTTGTTATATTAGCACCGCAAATGAACGCTCTTTTATCGGTCACACTTCGCATATCGTGCTTTTTGCTGATGCTTTTTGTCGCATTTAAAATTGATACAAAAAAAGATTTTCTGAGAGCGGCAGGCGGATTCTTTTTGGCGAACTTTGTGTTTGCGGGAATAATGCTCGCTGTCTGGTTTACTTTTAAACCGAACGGAATGATATATCAAAACGGTGCTGTTTATTTTGATATCAGTGCTATTACCCTCATTTTGACCGCAGCTGCGTGCTACTTGATTGTCCGTATAATTTCACATTTTATAAAGAAAAACGCTCCTGACAGCCACACAGCGACTCTGAAAGCGATTGTAGATGGAAAAATCGCAGAATGTACCGTACTCATTGACACAGGAAGCGCTCTTACAGAACCTTTTTCAGCTGAACCTGCAATAGTTTGCGAATACAGTCTTGTAGAGCCGATTTTGTCGGATGATGTAAAAAAAATTGTTCGTGGCAATTTCGATGGCAATATCGAATACCAAAACGCCAATATCCGTTTTATCAGCTTTAAGTCAGTAGGTGGAAGCGGAGTTTTACCGTCAATATCGGCAGACAAAATACTTATATCTTTCAATAAAACTGTTTTTGAAAATCAGAAGGTTTATATTGCAATTTATAACGGTTCGCTTTCGGGCGGTGAATACCGTGCTCTTGTGGGAAATAATTTTTTCGATGGCGCACAAAGGAGAGAGGGCAAAGATGACAAACTTCATAACTTCACTGAAAAAGCTTTGGGTAAAACTGATAAAGAAAAACGGCGGCGAAATCCATTACATAAACGGGTATGAGATACTGCCGCCACCTCTGAAAAAAGATGAAGAAAGGGAAATATTTGACCGAATCGAGTCGGGTGACGAAACAGCCCGTGAGCCGCTGATAGTTCATAATCTGCGTCTCGTTGTGTATATTGCGAAAAAATTTGAAAACTCCGGGGTCGGAATCGAAGATTTGATTTCTATAGGAACAATCGGGTTGATAAAAGCGGTAAATACTTTTAAACCGTCTAAGAATATAAAACTTGCAACATATGCTTCAAGATGTATCGAAAATGAAATTCTCATGTTTCTGAGAAAAACCAATAACAGTAGAAATGAAATTTCTCTCGATGAGCCTTTGAATGTGGACTGGGACGGAAACGAACTTTTATTATCCGATATTTTAGGCAGCGAAGCTGACACTGTGAACAGGGATATTGAGGCGGAAGATGAGAAAAGTTTATTGCTGAGAACTGTTGATTCTCTGGCAAACCGAGACAAACTGATAATGCGTATGCGTTTCGGACTTGGCGGAGGCAGGGAATATACTCAAAAAGAGGTGGCCGATATACTCGGCATTTCACAAAGCTACATATCAAGGCTTGAAAAACGGATAATAGAAAAGCTGAAAAGGGAAATGAATGTAAGGTGATTCTTATCACTCTCTGCGGCATATAATGCCGTCAGGGGGTGTTTTTTTGAATTGCTGTGTTACAGATTTAAGAAACAAACAGGTAATAAATCAAAAGGATGGAAATATACTCGGTCCGGTCTCGGATGTGGAGGTTGACACCTGCTCGGGCAGGGTTGTGGCAATAATTGTTTTCGGCAGACCGAAATGCTTAGGACTGCTCGGACGATGTGATGACATAAGAATCTGCTGGGAGGATATTAAAATAATAGGGGACGATGCAATTCTTGTATGCTATAATTCGCCGCCGTGTTGCCCTCGTCCGAGAAAAAACGGCGGACTTCACGATATTCTTAATTCTTTTTAAAATCATCTTGACAAATCGATAACTTGGGTGTATCATATCACTGCACTTTAATAGGTAAAAGCTTTAAAGCGTAAAATATCAGTGCAGGGGTAATACTTATGGAAAACAAGACTGTATGGCTGACAATTGCGGTTTATGTCATTGTTATGATTGTAATCGGCATTGTATCCGGTCGCAAATCAAAAAGTATAGCAGACCTTACAGTAGGTGGAAGAAACGCCGGTGCGTGGCTTTCAGCCCTCTCTTACGGCACTGCGTATTTCTCCGCCGTTATGTTTGTCGGATACGCAGGTGGAACAGGTTTGAGCTACGGACTGTGGGGAGTTGCCGCAGGTATCGGAAATGCCGTGTTCGGCTCGTGGCTTGCGTGGAAAGTTCTTGCAAGAAGAACCCGTGATGTATCGTCAAGACTTAAAATTAAAACCATGCCGCAATTCTTTGAGCTTCGCTATAACAGCCGTGCAATGAAGATATTTGCATGTATGGTAATCTTTATATTTATGATTCCGTACTCCGCCTCCGTTTATAAGGGACTTGCGTCTGTAGCTGAAGTCCTGCTCGGAATCGACGACAAAATATGTATGATAATCATCGCTGTTCTTGCGGCTGTTTTACTTCTTCTCGGAGGTTATCTCGTTCAGGCTCGTGCCGATTTTGTGCAGGGAATAGTTATGATGTTCGGTGTAACATTGCTTATAATCTGTGTCATCCGCTGTGACCGTGTCGGCGGTTTTGCAGGTATTGTCGAATACGCACGCACTGCGGAGGGCCTGCCAAAACTCAGTGCAAAATCAGTCGTATCACTCACCGCAACAGTCTTAATGACAAGTTTTGGCACCTGGGGTCTGCCGCAGATGATTCAAAAATATTTCGGCATCAAAGATGACAAGCAGGCTAAAAGGGGAATAGTCATATCCACATTTTTTGCACTTCTTGTTGCCGGCGGCGGATATTTTATCGGTTCACTCTGCCACAGATTCTTTACCGCAGAAGAAATAAACTCTTTCAAAGCGCCTGTACAGGATTATGTTGTGCCCAATATGCTCAAGGCCGCCAACCTCCCGAATGTTTTACTCGGCATAGTACTCGTTTTGCTTATAGCGGCATCGGTTTCAACCCTCTGCTCGATAACTCTTACTGCAAGCTCCACTTTCTCCATGGACTTTATCAAGAGTGTCGTAAAACCTGATATGCAGGACAAAAAAGTTGCGATATTCACAAAAACATTTTGTGTTGTATTTGTCATCTGCTCGTATATAGTAGCGAATACAGATACTCCCATACTTGATATGATGAGCTATTCATGGGGAATAGTCTCCGGCTCATTTCTTGCACCATATGTCGTTGCGCTGTTCTGGAAGCGTATGAACAAAATCGGTGCGTGGTCGGCTATGCTCGGCGGATTCTGTGTAGCAATAATTCCTGCTATATGCAAGTTGCTCGTTGAATTTAACATAACAAGTGAGGCTCTCACTGTCACACTTTCGGGTTACGGCCCGCTGTTTGCGTGTATCGCCATGCTGCTTTCTCTCGCACTGTGCTTTATTGTCAGTGCAGCAACGGAAAAAGACGACAAAAATACTACCGAATTATTTTATAACGGTATTGTCGAAAAAGAGTAACGGTGGTATAATAATTAAATAATTTCCGAAGCAACCGTTTAAGTACAAAAGAGGGAGACTTCACAATGTTTTTTCAAAAGGAAATTGAAACGATGAAGCGCAGCGAGCTTGAAGCGCTTCAGCTCGAAAGGCTAAAATGGACAGTTGATTACTGCTACAAAAATGTGCCTTTTTATACTAAAAAGCTCGATGAGGCAGGCGTTACTGCCGATAAAATCAAATCCCTGAGCGATATTAAATACATACCGCCCACAACAAAGGCCGATCTTCGTGATAATTATCCTTTTGGTCTTTTTGCGAAGCCGATGAAAGAAATAGTGCGTATTCACGCATCTTCGGGAACTACCGGAAAGCCCACGGTTGTCGGCTACACTAAGCATGACCTTGATATGTGGTCTGACTGCGTGGCACGACTTGCCGCCGCGGGCGGTGCAACCGATGAGGATATCGTTCAGATTTCTTTTGGTTACGGAATGTTTACCGGTGCTCTGGGTCTGCACTACGGACTTGAAAAACTCGGTGCAACAGTTGTTCCGAATTCAAGCGGCAACACCGAAAAAGCATTGATGTATATGCGTGACTTCGGAACTACCGCACTTGTCGCAACTCCGTCTTATGCACTTTATATGTGTGAGGTTGCAAAGGAACTCGATTATCCCATGAGTGATTATCATTTGAGAATCGGACTTTTGGGTTCAGAGGGATGCACTCCCGAAATGAGAGGGCAGATAGAAAAGGGCTGGGGACTTTTTGCCACCGACAATTACGGCATGAGTGAACTTATAGGCCCCGGAGTATCCGGTGAGTGTGAAGAAAGAGACGGTCTCCACTTCTGTGAAGATTATTTCTATCCCGAAATTGTTGACCCTGAGACTCTTGAGCCGCTTGGTGAAGGGGAAACAGGCGAATTGCTTGTCACTACACTCACAAAAGAAGGTATACCGCTTCTCAGATACAGAACCCGTGACATTACACGCCTCAACTACTCACCCTGCAAATGCGGTAGAACAGGCGTCAGAATGGACAAGGTTAAGGGCAGAAGCGATGATATGCTCAAAATCAGAGGCGTTAATGTGTTCCCGTCTCAGATTGAAAGTGTCCTCATAGGTACTGAACAGATAGGTGCTAATTATCAGCTTGTTGTTCGTCGTGAGGGCTTCGCCGATACGCTCGAGGTTCGTGTTGAGATAGTCGATGCATCCCTGCTTGAGAGCTACGGCGAGATTGAAAGACTTCAAAAGAAGATAATCCACAAGCTTCAGACAACGCTTGGCATTCAGTGTAAGGTAAGTCTGTTAGAGCCTAAAACACTCGAAAGATTCGTCGGCAAAGCTCAGAGAATTGTCGATTTGAGAAACGAGAAGAAATAAAATCGGAGGAACAAAATGAGAAAACTTCTTTTAGGAAACGAGGCTATCGCAAGAGGCCTTTACGAGGGCGGCTGCCGAGTAGCATCCAGCTATCCCGGAACTCCGAGCACCGAAGTTACGGAAAGTGCCGCAAAATATGATGAAATATACTGCGAATGGGCACCTAACGAAAAGGTTGCCATGGAAACCGCAGGCGGTGCAGCTATAGCAGGCGCAAGATCTTTTTGCGCTATGAAGCATGTCGGTCTTAATGTTGCGGCAGACCCGCTGTTCACCCTGTCTTACACAGGCGTAAACGCAGGTATGGTAATTGTTGTTGCAGACGACCCCGGAATGCATTCGTCACAAAATGAGCAGGATTCACGTAACTATGCAAAGGCATCGAAAATACCGATGCTTGAGCCTGCCGATTCGCAGGAATGTCTCCGCTTTACAAAGCTCGCCTATGAGCTTTCGGAGCGTTTTGATACTCCGGTTATCATAAGACTTACAACAAGAATTTCCCACTCTCGCAGCCTTGTTGAGATAGGCGAGAGGGTAGACAACGGACTTAAAGAGTATGTTAAGGATACTCAAAAATATGTTATGATGCCTGCTATGGCAAAGAAAAAGCATGTCATAGTTGAGGACAGAACAAGAGCACTCACCGCATGGGGTGACAGCGAAGCTGTTGAAAACGGCGTCAACAAGATAGAATACAACGATAAGAAAATCGGCGTTATTGCAGGCGGTATTACATATCAGTATGCCAAGGAAGCTCTTGGCGACAAGGCTTCTTACCTCAAGATAGGTTGCCTTTATCCTCTGCCGGAAAAGACAATCCGTGACTTTGCCGCAGAATGTGAAACTGTTTATGTAATCGAAGAACTCGACTCCTACATAGAAGACCATTGCCGCAAGCTCGGTATCAATGTTGTCGGAAAAGAAAAGTTCACACTCCTCGGAGAGTATTCGCAGAGCATGATTAAAAAGGTTATACTCGGTGAAGAGAATGCATATTTGACTGCGGATGTAAATGTTCCTGCCCGTCCTCCCGTACTTTGTGCCGGTTGTCCGCACAGAGGTCTGTTTTATGCGCTCAAGAAGCTCAATGTTAATGTAAGCGGCGACATAGGCTGCTATACTCTCGGTTCAATGGCGCCTCTCGGCATGATGGACACCTGCATTTGCATGGGTGCTTCCGTCTCCGCACTTCACGGTATGAATAAAGCTGATGAACAGGGCAGCAAAAAGCGTGTTGCGGTTATCGGTGACTCCACATTTATTCATTCAGGCGTTACCGGACTTATAAACATAGCCTATAATCAGAGCAATTCCGTCGTTATCGTGCTTGATAACAGCATCACGGGTATGACAGGCCATCAGCAGAATCCCACTACAGGCCTTACTATAAAGGGCGACCCCACTACAGCGGTCAGCCTTGAAGCTCTCGCTCACGCAGTGGGAATCAACAGAGTTGTTGTCGTTGACCCTTATGATCTTGCCGCCACAGAGAAAGCTATCAAGGCAGAACTTGAGGCAGACGAACCGTCTGTTGTTATTTCACGCCGCCCCTGTGTGCTTCTCAAACATGTCAAGGCCAAACCGCCCGTCAAAGTGAACACCGACAAGTGCGTATCCTGCAAAATGTGTATGCGTATAGGTTGCCCTGCAATCAGCATTAAAGAGGGCAAGACTCACATTGATTTCACCCTTTGCGTCGGATGCGATGTTTGCAAACAGCTGTGCAAACCCGGTGCAATAGAATAAGAGAAAGGACGGGATAAAAATGGCAGTTAAATCAATTATGATAGTCGGTGTCGGAGGTCAGGGTACTCTGCTTGCTAGCAGACTTCTCGGTAGCGCTCTTATAGACAGTGGCTATGAAGTTAAAGTGTCCGAAATTCATGGCATGAGTCAGCGTGGCGGCTCGGTCGTTACATATGTAAAATACGGAGATGCGGTTTATTCACCCACAATAGAGCAGGGCGAAGCGGATATCATCCTCGCTTTTGAAAAGCTTGAAGCCGCAAGATGGCTCACATTCCTGAAACCCGGCGGAAAGCTTGTCGTGAACGATCAGTGCATTGATCCCATGCCCGTTATTACAGGCGTTGCCGAATATCCTCAGAATATTTCCGAGGCAATCAAGGCGGCAGGCGCTTCAATGATAGAGCTTGACGCACTTTCGCTTGCAGTAAAAGCAGGCTCGGCAAAGGCGGTTAATGTCGTGCTTATCGGTGCTATGGCAAGTCATATGCAACTGAGCTACGAGACATGGATTAACGCTATCAAAAACACCGTGCCCGAAAAGTTCCTCGAAATGAATCTTGAAGCTTTCAAACTCGGATATGAATACGAAAAATCCTGCTGACAAGGAGAGAGAAAAGATGGAAAACTATTTTAACACCGAGGTAGAAACCGCCTCACGGGACTATCTGCACGCAATACAAAGTGCACGACTCATCAAAACAGTAAAAAGATGCTATGAAAATATTCCTTTTTATAAGGCTAAGTTTGACGAAATAGGACTCAAGCCCGAAGATATTCATTCTATCGATGATATTTCCAAGCTCCCGTTTACTGTTAAGCAGGATCTCAGAGACCATTATCCGTTCGGACTCTTTGCCGTGCCCCGTGAGGAGCTCGTCAGAATCCACGCTTCCTCCGGTACTACAGGTAAGCAGACTGTTGTCGGCTACACTCAGGGCGACATTGAGCGTTGGTCTGACTGTGCGGCAAGAGCATTGGCCGCCGCAGGCGGTACCAAGTCCGATTATGTTCATGTTTCTTATGGCTACGGACTTTTTACAGGCGGTATGGGACTGCATTACGGTGCAGAGAAGCTCGGAGCAACCGCAATTCCCGTTTCTTCGGGAAACACCA
>CAZFZW010000008.1:0-24417 GCA_964523465.1 uncultured Clostridium sp.
CTATCGCAGGCGAGCGTCGTGCTCAGGTTGGCACGGGTGACAGGAGCGAGAGAATCAGGACGTACAATTATCCGCAGGGGCGTGTCACCGACCACAGAATCGGCCTGACACTCTACCGAATTGAGGCTATCCTTAACGGCGACCTCGATGAGCTTATAGATGCGCTTATCACTGCGGATACGGCTGAAAAGCTTAAAGCTACCGATGATTAAATCGAAAGAAGAATTGATATGACAACGAGACTTATAACCGAAAAAGACGGCGATGACGGACTCAACGAGGCAGCAAGACTGCTCGGCGAGGGTGAGCTTGTGGCGATACCAACGGAGACTGTCTACGGACTTGCGGCAAATGCGCTCAACGGCGAGGCAGTAAAGAAAATTTTTGCCGCCAAAGGCCGTCCGCAGGACAATCCGCTGATAGTTCATATTGCCGAGACGGATGAGATTCTGCCGCTTGTAAAGAACTTTGACGAGCGTGCCAGTGCCCTTGCCGAGGCTTATTGGCCCGGCCCGTTGACGATAATTTTGCCCAAGAGCGACATCATTCCCGATGAAGTCAGCGCAGGTCTTGACACGGTTGCAATAAGAATGCCGTCGCATCCCGTGGCGCATGAGATAATCAAAAAATGCGGATTTCCGCTTGCTGCTCCGAGTGCGAATACCTCGGGCAAGCCGAGCCCGACCACTGCCGCCCATGTGATGAATGATATGAACGGCAAAATAGCCGCTGTTGTTGACGGGGGATGCTGTGAAGTAGGCGTGGAATCGACGGTCATAACTCTTGCCTGTGACACACCCCGAGTGCTTCGCCCGGGTGGGATCACTCCCGAACAGCTCAGAGCCGTGCTCGGAGAGGTTGAGATAGACAAGGCGGTTTTCAAGGCTCTTGAAAACGGAGAAAAGGTTCTTTCGCCCGGCATGAAATATAAGCATTATTCGCCAAATGCCCGTGTAATAATAGTAAAGGGCGAGTTTGATAAATTTGCTGAATATACAGCTCAGCCGAGAGAAGAAAAGGTCTGTGCTGTCTGCTTTGACGGTGAGGAGAAACTTCTCAGTGTACCGTCATATCCCTACGGCCATGCGGACAGCCCCGAGGAGCAGGCGAGAGAGCTGTTTGATGTTCTGCGCCGTGTGGATGACGAAAAAATGGAGCTTGCGTTCGTCCGCTTCCCGTCGCTTGACGGTGTGGGAATAGCTGTGTACAACCGTCTTTTGAGGGCGGCAGGCTTTGAGGTGATAGAGCTGTGAGCGTTTTTGTGGCGGGACTTACAGGGCAAACCGGTTCGGGAAAGAGCACGGTAGCCGAGATTTTCAAGTCAAACGGCGTATGCGTTATTGACTGCGACGAGCTTGCACGCAGGGTTGTTGAAAAAGGTTCGCCCGTATTAAAACGACTTGCCGAGCTGTTCGGCAACGATGTGATAAACGGGGACGGCACGCTTAACCGCCGTCTGCTGGCACAGCGTGCGTTTGCGGATGAAAAAAAGACGGCACTTTTAAACTCTGTCACGCACCCTGCAATAACCGCCCTTGCACGGGAGCTTGTGGCAAAAGCGGAGCAAGACGGCTTTAGCGTGGCTATGCTCGATGCCCCCGTACTCTTTGCAAGCGAGCTTATAAACGACTGCCGTGCCGTGGTGTGCGTATGTGCGCCGAAAGAGCAGAGAGCTGCTCGACTTGCCAAGCGTGACGGCATAACGCACGAGGAAATCGAGCGGCGTATGTCTGCACAGCCCGATGAAAAATATTACAGAGACAATTCGGACATAATAATAGAAAACCCCGACGGGTGTGACCCGACGGAGCAATGTCTGAAGGCACTCAAACGCCTTGAAAGCGGCGATTTTTAATGACAAAAAAGGCGAAATATAAGCTTATAGCACTCCTGTTGTGCTTCGTGATTGCCGTTTGCGGTGTCACGGCGGCGGTGAGCATCAGCGTGATAAAATTCCTCTATCCCGTCAGTTATTATGATTTGGTGGAGGAATATTCTCGGGAATACGATGTCTCCGAGGAACTGCTGTTGGCGGTTATCAAGACGGAAAGCTCTTTTGACCCCGAGGCAGTCTCGACGGCAGGTGCGCTGGGACTGACGCAGATAACGCCCGACACATTCAAATGGCTGCAAACAAAAACAGGTGAATCCCTTGATTCCGAGGCACTCAAAGACCCCGAGAATTCGATAAAATACGGTGCGTTCTTTCTGCACCTTTTGCTCGATGAATTCGGCAACACCGAAACGGCCGTTGCCGCCTACCATGCAGGGCGTGGCAGGGTGAACAGCTGGCTGGAGGAAAGTGAAATATCACCGGATGGCGTAACGCTTGAAAATATACCGATTCCCGAAACCGCTCACTATGTACGCAAAGTAATGCGTGCTGTGAATATATACTCATCAATTTACAAATTAAGTTAGGAGGAATATAAAATGCAGGATGAAAAAATTTCAGCAAAAGAACTGCGTGAAAAGCTGTTTGCACAGCCCAAGCACGCCGCACTGCGAATGAGCGACGAAGAAATATCCGCCGCATTCGACTGGTGTGAGGACTACAAGACTTTCCTCGGTGATTACAGAACCGAGAGGGAGATAACCGCTGCTGTCGAAAAAATGGCAGAGGAGAGAGGCTTCACAAAGTTTGACCCGACGAAGAAATATTCGGCAGGTGACAAGGTCTGGTTTAATGTCAAGGAAAAGGCTATCATTCTCACCGTTTTTGGTACCCGTCCGCTTTCCGACGGCGTGAAGATAGCTGCGGCGCATATCGACTCTCCCCGTCTTGATGTCAAGCCGAATCCCGTTTATGAGGATTGTGAGATGGCACTGCTCAAGACTCACTATTATGGTGGAATCAAGAAATATCAGTGGCCGACGGTTCCTCTGTCGCTTCACGGCGTTATCGTGCGTGCGGACGGCAGCAAGGTGACAGTCTCCATCGGCGACAAAGACGATGAGCCTCAGTTTGTTATAACCGATCTTCTGCCGCATCTCGACAAGAATATGGCAGAACGCAGAGCTACTGAGGTTATCAAGGGCGAAGAGCTCAATGTCCTCATAGGCAGTATGCCCTTCAAGAGCGACGAGGGCAGTGACCTTGTTAAGCTTAACATCTTAAAGCTTCTCAACGAGAAGTACGGTATTGTCGAATCAGATTTCCTCTCTGCAGAGCTTGAGCTTGTTCCTGCGGCGAGAGTCAGTGATATAGGTTTTGACCGCAGCCTTATCGGCGGATACGGCCACGATGACAGGGTGTGTGCTTATCCGGCACTTATGGCGGCGTTCGATTGCCCGAACCCGAGCTATACTACCGTCACCGTGCTCACCGACAAGGAGGAGATAGGCTCCACTGGCAACACGGGTCTTTCCTCGGCTTATCTTCAGTTCTTTGTTGAAGACCTTGCGAGAACACAGGGACTTGAGGGCAGAGATGTGCTCAGAGTGTCCGAGTGCCTTTCGGCTGATGTCAATGCAGGCGTTGACCCCACTTTCCAGGCTGTCCACGATAAGCTCAACGCATCTTTTGTCAACAGAGGCATTGTTGTGACAAAGTACACCGGTGCAAGAGGTAAGTCCGATACTTCGGATGCCAATGCGGAGTTTGTCGGCAAGATGAGAAAGCTCTTTGACGATAACGACATCGTTTGGCAGATAGGTGAGCTTGGCAAGGTCGATGAGGGCGGCGGCGGGACTGTCGCAAAGTATGTTGCTCACCTCGGCGTTGATGTTGTGGATGTCGGCGTGCCCGTGCTCTCAATGCACGCACCGTTTGAGCAGATAGCAAAGCTCGATGTCTATATGGCATACAAGGCATTCTGCGTGTTCTATAACCAGAAGTAAACAAAAATACCGTCCGAGAAATCGGGCGGTATTCGTCTTATTTTTGCGTTGGGTATGGCAAATATTTCGCTTTGCGGTTTGTACACAGCATAATGTTGTTAGGCAGGAAGAAAAGCGTTTTGATATGCTCTTTGAATGTTCGGCCACAAAAAATTTACAAAATTCCCGTTCACTGTCCGATAAAATGCCCTGTGGAAAAGTAATACTTGACAAAGGTGAACACGGATTATATAATCAAATCACCGTGAAAGACACGGATGAATCAGACACCTACTTAAATACTCCTATATACCCACCAATGGGCGGCAGAAATTTATCTGCCGCCCATTGGCCATTGTAGAGATATTATTTTCAGTCAAGTTTAATTCCGTCGGTTATCTTTACCGTGCCGACAAGGGGGAGCTTAGCTTTGCCGCTTACTGTATCCTGAGTGAAATCAAGGTCTATTGTCGCATCCCTGCCGCGAAGTTCACGGGCGGTAAACACGGCGCTCAGGTGATTGCCGCCTGTGCTCAATTGCTTTATTTCAACAGTAGGAGCACTCATCTTCGGTTCTATCAGCTCAAAGCCGTATTCTCCGTTATTGTCGAATACTTTGAGTGTGACCTCACCGTTGTAGAACATATTGCTGACTTTGATTTTCCATGTACCGATACCCAGCATAGCGACTCTCCTTTAGATGACGAAAATTGTGGAAGCGAGCATAAACTGTGCCGCAAAGTAAGTGATGATACAAATCACTTTGTAGGCATAGGACGGAGCGGGTTTGCGAAGATTGCTCACGCCGAGCGTAAAGTCGGACACTCCGAAAAGAAAAGCACCGCCAACAAGAAGTATACACATTGCAACACAATTGTCAAGTCCGGCACGAACAGCCGCAAAACCGAGCACGCTTGCTTTGACGAACATAAATGTGAGCATGAGCACATACGGCAAAAGGACAATGTAGGCGACGCTGAACTTGACTTTGAACAGCCGTATGGTAACGAGAACGACTGCGGTGAGCACGAGGCAGGCGATTATTTCTTTTTTGACCCAGAACGGATGCTCGGGGAAAAAGTTACGCATGGCCACGCAATAGGCGTAGATATAGAATATATGTCCTGCAAGGAATGCAAGCGTGCCGCTGATTAAAACAGGTGCTTTCGGCGGCAGGTGCAGCAAAAAGTCACCGCACCAGCCGAGCAGCAGACCGACCATTATAAGGCGTGCATATTCGCCGTGGTTGCCCGATATGGCACAGGCGAGTGTGCCTGCCAAAACAAACAGTGTTGCACAGGCTGTTTTAAGTATTTGCGACTTTGTACAGCGGCCGTGACGGGACGCTTTCAGAAACCACGGTATAAGCGGCAACTCAAGTGCCACACAGGCGGCAAACAGAACTTTCAATGTTGTAATCATCTTTTTCATCCTTTCGTGTCGAGCCTTGCACAGGGCTTTGACGGCACTTTTTCTTTCCTTGCTTTAAATTATACTATACAAAACTTTGGCAATACAAGAAAACGCAGGCGAAATAGTGACAAAAAACAACGCCAAAGCGTCAAAGATAAAATTTATATAAATTTCGACAAACAAATGTTTGCAATTTGCAAAAGTATATGATATAATGAACTCAGCTGAGAATGCCCGAATTGTTTTAGCGGCGTTTTTGGAGTATAACGGGGTATATACGGATTTTGAAAGGGTGAACTGCTTTGAAGAGTATAAGTAAGACGCAGATGAAAATATATGAATATCTTATTGAACGTTCGCAGGACGGTATTCCGCCCTCGGTGCGTGAAATAGGTGCGGCGGTGGGACTCAGCTCCACCTCTTCCGTTCAGGCAAATCTTGATGCACTTGAGCAGGCAGGTTATATTCAACGTGACCCGTTGAAGAAGCGTACTATCCGCATTATGGGCAAGGCGGATAATGTCATGCACGTTCCGATACTCGGTACTGTCACGGCAGGTGCGCCTATACTTGCGGTCGAGCAGATAGAGGGATACCTTGCCTATTCGGGTCATTCCACCGGCGACAATGCCCTTTTTGCACTCAAGGTCAGGGGAGAGAGTATGCTCCAGGCGGGTATACTTGACGGAGACCTTGTTGTTGCGGAAAAGACACCTGTTGCACGAAACGGCGAAATTGTCGTTGCGATGATTGAGGACGAGGCGACTGTCAAGACTTTTTATAAGGAGAACGGACATTTTCGCCTTCAACCGGAGAATGATACTTATGAGCCGATAATCGTAAATGAAGTTTCGATTCTCGGTAAGGTCATTGCGGTCATCCGATATTATTAAATTTTTCCGACAGGATGCGGTATCCTGTCGGAATTTTGACTTTGCGGACAAAACGCCGAATGTTTAATGAGGGTCGTGAAAATATGCAGTTTACCAAGAAAGATACGGCTTTGATCAAGGGTGTTGCAATACTGATGATGCTCTTTCACCACTGCTTTGAAAGTAGCTGGCGATACGACGGATATGATATCAACTTCTTCCCGTTCACCGAATCGCAGACTGTCACCGTGGCGTCGTTTTTCAAAATCTGCGTTGCACTGTTCGTGTTTCTCTCCGGCTACGGAATCACAAAGAGCCTGGAAAAAACATCGCAGGACGGCTACGCAAGGCAGATAGGCAGGCGGACTTTTTCGCTGATGTCCGGCTTTTGGTTCATATATGTACTCGGCATTGTTTCTTCTGCAATAATTATGCCGTCCATGCTTGAGGTCTATTCTAATAAGCATATTATGAACAGTGTAGTATATGTTCTGTATGACTTCCTCGGTTTGGCGAAGCTGTTCGGCACGCCGATGCTCAACAGCACATGGTGGTATATGAGCCTTGCACTGATAATTATTGCCGTGATGCCGCTGCTCTATAAGCTTTATAAAAAGTTCGGATGGATAGCGTTGTTTGTGGTCGTTTTCTTTATTAACGGATTCGTCAAGAATTCGGTCAGCGATGATGTTGTTAATTACGACATGATTCGCTGGTTCTTCACCCTTGCACTCGGTATTGTGTGTGCGGATAAAGATATTCTTGTCAAAATCAAGAGCTTTCGTATTATCAAAAAAAGCAAGGCGGCAGACTATATTATAAAGCTTGTGGTCTATACGGCGGTGCTGTTCGGCTGCGTATATTCGAGAAGATATCTCGACTGGAATGTGAGCTATATCCGTGACGGATTTATTCCGCTGTTTGTGGTTGTTTATTGCTATACTATTCTTTCCGAGATACCCGGAGTGAGAAATGTTTTGCAGTTTTTGGGCAAACACTCGATGAATATATTTATGTCGCATACTTTTATCCAGGCATATTTCCTCAAGGATTTCCTCTATGGCTTGAAGTATTCGTTGCTGACATTCCTTGTGCTGACGGCGATTTCCGTGGCTGTTTCGATAGTTATCGATTTGCTCAAAAAATACACGGGATACGATAAACTGTGTGCAAAAATATTGAGTAAGATATAATTTTTCGGCAGGGTTAAATGCTCTGCCGATTTTTTCGTTTACTGCCCTGTCATCTTGATTTTCGCAGGGTTTTATTGTATACTGAAAGCGATCTGTAAATATTATTTTTCGGGAGGAAACTCGATGAACACGCTCAATATCATTCCTTATCCTAATAAAGTCGAATGTCTCGGCGGCAGCGTCAAGGCACAGAACCTTGAAGCGGAAAGCTTCTCGGCACGCCTGAGTGACAAGCTGCCCGAAGAGGGCTACATTTTGGAAGTGACAAAGGACGGCGTGACTGCTGTTGCAGGCGGCGAGAGGGGAGCGTTTTATGCGAGTCAGACTCTCCGTCAGCTCAAGGCCGGTGACGAGATTCCCTGCGTCAGGATAGAAGATGCACCAGCGTTTGAGCATCGTGCGTTCATGCTCGACTGTGCCCGTCATATGACGAACGTTGAGAATATCAAAAAGCTCATTGATGCGGCGGCACTTGTCAAGATGAACACCATGCACTGGCATTTGACGGACGACCAGGGCTGGCGAGTTGAGATAGAGAGCCATCCTGAGCTTGTGAGCATAGGTTCACGCCGTGAAAGCTCAGACTTCGGTCAGTATCATTTTGCCGAGGAATACTCGGGATATTTCACAAAAGATGAGATTCGAGAAGTTGTAGCATACGCCGACGACAACTATATCGAGGTAATTCCCGAGTTCGATATGCCCGGACACACGCTGTCAGCACTCTCGGCTTATCCCGAGCTGTCGTGCAGGGGAGAGGCACTCAAGGTCGGCACAAAGCAGGGAATTTTCGATGATATTCTCTGCGCCGGAAATGATGATGCGCTGAAATTTGTCTTTGATGTGCTCGGTGAAATGGTTGAGCTGTTCCCCGGCAGATTCTTCCACATCGGCGGCGATGAAGCACCGAAGGTGCGTTGGGAGAAGTGCCCGAAGTGTCAGGCAAGAATGAAAGAGCACGGACTCAAGGACGAGGAGGAGCTTCAGGGCTGGTTCGTTTTGCAGGCGGTGAACTTCCTGCGTGAGCACGGCAAGACTGCGATCGTCTGGAACGAGAGCCTCAACAGCGGTATGATGCCCGATGACATCATCGCACAGCGTTGGATGGACAAAAAAGACCGCACGGTTGATTTTGCAAACAACGGCGGCAAAATAATCATCTCGGAGTTTTATTATTACTATTGCGACTATCCTTACGGTATGACTTCGCTGAAAAAGACCTACAGCCTGTCGCCCTATATCAAGGGCTTGACCGATGAGGGAAAAAAGAATGTTTTCGGTGTTGAGTGCCCGATTTGGACGGAATATGTGCGTGATTTTGACAAGCTTTGCTATATGTGTTTCCCCCGTTTCTGGGCAGTTGCGGAGAGCGGATGGACTGATGAGCAGAACAAAAATTACGACAGCTTTGCAAAGCGTTTCAAGGCACTGACCCCGACTCTCAAGAGTGTAGGCATAAAACCTGCCGCATCGAGTGAATGGAATCCCCATGCCCTCAAAAGCCTTTCGCAGCTCAAAAAGTTCTTCAAGGGTACCATGAATATGGATAACATCCGAAACATGGTGAAAAACAATAACGCATAATATACCAACAGCTGTACTCGTGACTTTTCGAGTGCAGCTGTATTTTTTTGATGTAAAATGAACCTTTCTCCTCAATTTTGCGTCTATATAAGTTGATTTATTGGCGGTGGTGCCTAGATAATGAACAGACGACAGAAAACAGGTGTGTATTACAAAACGGTACACGCCTGTTTTAATGTTCTGAGTTTTATTTTTAACCTGAACACCATTACCGAATTTGTCTTATATAATGTGTCCTGTTTCGATAAAATAACCGAAAACCATTGTAACCGACACAAAAACAGTATATAATTGTATCGTCGAATGACATGAAAAAGGAGGACACTATATGGCAAACAGCGTACCGAAAAAAAGCGCACTCAAAACCTATACAAAGACAGAGAGTGCAATGTACTTTGTTGGTCTGGCAGGTCAGAATATTTTTTATAATATTATCGGCACTGCATTGACCTACTATCTGCAGTTCACTATTCTTATCCCGGCATTTACTGTGAGCGTCATTATGGCAATAGCCCGTGTGTGGGATGCCTTCAATGACCCGATGATGGGCACTATTGTCGATAAAACCCGTTCAAAATGGGGCAAATGCAGACCGTATCTGCTCTTTGTTCCGCTGCCGATAATGATTATCACCATTCTCTGTTTCACAAACCCCGGCGGATTTTATGACCCGGCGCTTTCGGCAACAAGCCTGCACAACATTCTTGTCGTCGGCTATGCCGCAGTGACCTACATACTTTGGGGTATGACTTATACTGTCGGCGATATTCCGCTGTGGGGTGTCACTGCACTTATGACCGAGAATGACGGTGACCGCAACAAGCTTCTCTCCTTTGCGAGAATCTGGGCAAGCGTCGGCGCAGGCATAACAATGCTGACGATAAACTCCGTTGCGTTTGAGCTCGGTGACAAGTTCACTTTCGGCGGAAGAACAGCCGCCGAGGGCGAGCGTATAGGCTTTATCGTCTCGGCTGTCATCTTCTCCATTGTCGGATATATTCTCTATCAGCAGGCAGGACTGTTTGTGCATGAGCGTGTTCCCGCATCAAAAGAGACACGCACCATGAAAGAGAATTTTGCCCTGATGTGGAAGAATAAGCCTTTCCGTCAGATTCTGCTCTCGGGTGTGCTGGGCAGTCCCAAGTCCACTATCCAGCTTGCCGCAATGTCGCTGGTCTCGTTCTACTATGCAAACAAAGATCCGCTGCTTGCAATGCTTTATATTCTTATTCTCGGCGGCGCATTGTTTGTCGGACAGTTCCTGTCAATGGGTCTTGTGCCCGGACTTGTCAAGAAACATGAGAAGAAGTCGCTTTACAACTGGTCGAACATCATCGGAGTTATTCCTTACGGCGCACTGTTTGTGCTGTATATAACAGCTCCCAACCGTGACATCACCTCATGGGGATATGTTGCGATTTGTGCGGTGCTCTTCTTCGGCGCAGGTTTTGCAATGGGTATTACAAATGCATTGCAGTCGCTGATGATAGCCGATGCAGTTGACTATGAGGAGTACCATTCGGGAATCCGTCCGGACGGCGTGTTCTTCTCCGGCCAGACTTTCATCGCAAAGATAACCGCCGCTATCGCCACGATAATAAACGGTATTGCGTATTCTCTCGTCGGCTTCTCGGATGCCAAGGTTGCAGAGGTCAACGCCTATATCGAGGCAGGAAATATCCCCCGTCTCAATCCGGAATATCAGCCGTTTATGACAGTGCTGTTCTTCGTCGTTTCCATTCCGCCCGTTATCGGCTGCCTGCTTTCTGTCATACCGACATGGAAGTATGCTCTGCCCGATAAGGAGCACAAGAGGATTCTCGATGAGCTCAATGCCAAGAGACATTCCGCCGAATAAATTTTTAAAATATCCGACCGTGCTTTTGCTGCGGCAGAAAATCGGTCGGTTATATGTCCTGAAAGGAGAAAAATAAATGAGTCATGTTGATATCCGTTTTACGGATAAAAACTCGGAGCGTTTCATGCTCGCACGCAGAGTCTACAAAATTATAGAGACTCTCGAAGATGAATATCTTTATCCCGACAGTGAGGTGCTCGGAGGTTTCAAGTTCCGTGACGGTCAGTATAAGTTCTCGCAGATAGATGAGGGCGAGTGGACCGATTACGATTCAGAAAACGATTATTGGGGCTACAAGGAGGACTATGCGTGGTTCCGCCACAGCTTTACGGTTCCCGAGCGTTTTGCAGGCAAGCCGGTTATGTATGAGGTAACGCCCTCTGCAAGCGGCCCGTGGAATGCAACCAATCCCCAACTTATTCTTTATTTCAACGGCAAGCTGCTCCAGGGCGGCGACTCCAATCACAGAGAAGTACGTCTGCTTGACTGTGCACAGGGCGGCGAGCAGTTTGACTGCTGCATAAACGCTCACTGCGATGCATGGCAGTTCAGAGGCAAGGTCAAAATGGCTGCACGCCTCAAGGTTGTGGATGACCTTGTAAACCGTCTTATCTTCGACCTCAAGACCCCGATTAAGGTAGCGTCGCTTTACGATGCAGATGACCTGCCCAGAATCGAGATTGTCAAGGCACTCAATGATGCAGTCAATCTCCTTGACTTCAACACATCGGACTATGACACCTTTGCCGAGTCCGCAAAGGCTGCTATCGACCTGCTTGACAAGGAGATATATTCAAAAGACCCGCTTGATGCAACCGCTTGCAGCATAGGCCATACGCACATAGATGTCGCATGGCTGTGGAGACTTCGCCAGACAAGAGAAAAGGCAGGCCGTTCGTTTGCTACTGTTCTCAAGCTCATGGAGGAGTATCCCGAGTATAAGTTTATGTCCTCGCAGGCACAGCTTTATGCATTTGTCAAGGAGGACTATCCCGAGGTTTATGAGGGCATCAAAAAGATGATTGCCGCAGGCCGTTGGGAAGTCGAGGGCAGCATGTGGGTCGAGTCTGACACCAATGTTACCTCCGGCGAATCCCTTGTCCGCCAGTTCCTTGTCGGCAAGCGTTTCTTCAAGGACGAGTTCGGCGTTGATAATAAGATTATGTGGTTGCCCGATGTTTTCGGGTACAGTGCAGCACTGCCGCAGATAATGAAGAAGGCCGGTATCGACTACTTCATGACCACCAAGATTTCGTGGAACGAGTTCAACAAGGTGCCTTATGACACATTTATGTGGAAGGGCATTGACGGCACCGAGATTCTCTCTCACTTTGCACCGAGCACGGATTGCTTTGACGAGGGTGACTGCTGGCAGACTACATATAACTCGTATCTCGACCCCGAGCATATTCTCGGCGGATGGAAGAGATATTCGCAAAAGGATCTCAATCAGGAGTATCTGTGTACTTTCGGCCACGGTGACGGTGGCGGCGGCCCGACCAGAGATATGCTCGAGATGGGTCACAGAATGGCAAAGGGTATACCCGGCTGCCCGAAAGTCAAGCAGGAGTTTGCGATTGACTTCTACCGTGACCTCGAAAAGAGCGTCAAGGGTTCACGCAGACTGCCTAAGTGGGCAGGTGAGCTTTATCTTGAGTTCCACAGAGGTACACTGACCTCTCAGGCAAGAAATAAGCGTTACAACAGAAAGAGCGAGCTGCTCTATCATGATATGGAGACCCTGTGTGCTATTGCCGATTCCAACGCTATTGCGCCTTATCCGCAGCAGCTTATCGATGACGGCTGGAAGATAATTCTTCTCAACCAGTTCCACGATATAATCCCCGGCTCTTCTATCAAAGAGGTTTACGAGGATTCCAAGGAGCAGTATGATAAGCTTATAGCAGAGGGCAAGGATGTTGTCGGTGATACACTTGCAAAGATAGCCTGCACTCCCGATGCGGATTCGCTCACGGTGTTCAATACCTACGGCGCAGAGCGTGACGATGTTGTTATCACTGATATGCCGCAGAGAGACAACTTCTCCATAGCGGATACCGACGGCAACCTTATGCCGTGGCAGAAGACCGCTGACGGCAAGCTCATATTCTTCGCAAAGGGCGTACCTGCAAAGGGTTATAAAACTTATCGCATAATCAGCGGCGGTGAGACCGGCGACAACGGCGTTGAAGTTGATAACCGTACAGTCTGCAATAAGTTCTTCACTGTGAAGTTCGACAACGATATGAACATTGCCTCTCTTGTTCACAAGGAGAGCGGCAGATCGGTTGCCCCCGAGGGCGAGGTTCTCAATAAGATATACGCTTTTGAGGATAAGCCGTTCTGCTACGATGCGTGGGATGTTAAGGTCTATTTTGACCAGAAGTATACCGAGATTAACGATGTCAGCAAGGTTGAGGTTGTCGAGAGCGGTGCGGTTCGTACTGTGATTAAAGTTACCCGTAAGTTCCTTTCCTCTACCATTGAGCAGAGCTTTATCTTCTATTCCGAGCTGCCGAGAATCGACATTGATTATATTGTCGATTGGAAAGAGAAAGATATACTTCTCAAGGCGGACTTCCCCGTGGATGTCAACGCAACTCAGGCAACTTATGACATTCAGTTCGGTAACTACAAGCGTCCGACTCACCGCAATACCCTTTGGGACTTTGCACAGTTTGAGGTTGTCGGTCACAAGTGGGTTGACCTGAGTGATAACAGCTTCGGCCTTTCCGTGCTCAATGACTGCAAGTACGGTCATGACATAAAGGACGGCCACATCAGAACGAGCCTGCTGCGCTGTGCAACCAACCCGAACACGGATCAGGACAGAGAAGTTCACCACTTCACATATGCACTGTATCCGCACTGCGGTTCGGTCGAGACTTCGGATGTTGTTAACCAGGGCTATTCGCTCAACCTGCCTCTCTACTGCGTCAGCGGCAAGGCGGCAAACGACAGCTATTCGCTCGTGAGCACCGACAAGAGCAATGTTATCATTGAAACGGTCAAAAAGGCTCAGGACAGCAACGATGTAGTCATCCGTGCATATGAGACATGGAACAAGAAAACGGACTGCACATACACCTTTGACCGCACTCCCAAGAGCGTCTTTGTCTGCAACCTGCTCGAGGAGAACGAGGAAGAGGTTGAAGTAAACGGCAATACAGTTGCCCTTACATTCAAACCTTTCGAGATAAAGACAATAAAAGTCACATTCTAAAGCAAAACCCCACCGAGTAACGACGAGTGGTTGAAAACAGTTAACAGCCACAATAGTCAGCAAACTGTTGTGGCTGCCCTTTCGTAAATTTCTTTCATATGATACTGTGCAAATAGCAGACCGGCAGATTCGGTTGAGAGGAATTTTGATAAATTACTGGGGAGATTTATATGGAAAACTACAATGATTACTTACAAAGAGAAGCCGATTACCAGGACTTAAAAATAAACGACAATCCCCGTGCCCGTCTGGGCAAGATGTACGGTGACGAGGCTTCAAAATATAGAAGTAAATGCCGTAAAGAAGCTATAGGCGATTTGCAGGGTAAAAGAGTGTTGGATTTAGGATGCGGAAACGGGTTTGCTTCAATGCAGGCGCTGCGGGAAGGGGCGTATGTGACCGCTATCGACATATCTCCCGCTTCTATCGAATACCTCATAGACAATGCAAAACAAGAACAGCTTGACTGCAATTTGGATGCGTGTGTCATGGACGCGCACCATCTCGAACTGGAAGACGGGACGTTTGATGTTGTCATTGGCAACGGAATTTTACACCATCTCCCTGACTTGGAGCAGGCTATAAGAGAAATTAAACGAGTTCTGAAAGACTCCGGGTATGCTGTTTTTGTGGAGCCTTTGGGAACGAATCCTTTTATCAATCTGTTCAGAAAGTTGACCCCCGATTGCCGTACAACTGACGAAAAACCGTTCACTAAGCAAGAGCTGTCGATTGTCAGAACGCATTTCCCCAATGTGCAGTTTACATATTTTGAGTGTACAACACTATTAACGAAAGTTTTACTTCAGCTGAAGCTTTCGGCTTTAGCCCAGTCACTCCAGAAATTCTTTGTTCGAGTGGATGAAAAGATCTTAAAAGTCAAGAACAACTCGAAGATGACGTTTGCACAAAAAATGTCCTGGATGGTATTGATGAAGATGGTGAAATAGGCGTATGACGATGTGAGTTTGAATGTAGAAGACGAATTTCTATTGCGACGCCAAATTTCCCACACTGCTTTTCAGAAAATAAGTTTTTCAAAAACATTGTAAAAAAGGTCGTGTATCATTTGTGATACACGACCTTTAATCGTTGCTTAAAATCCGGACATAAAATAAAAAACAGACGATGGTTATCGCAATAAAACCATCATCTGTTTGTTGGCGGACAGGGTGGGATTCGAACCCACGAGCCGCTTGCGCGACTACCTGATTTCGAGTCAGGGCCGTTATGACCACTTCGATACCTGTCCGTATGTGCTATGTTATTTTAGCAAAAGACGGCGGCTTTGTCAAGGAAAAATCCTCAGCCGCCGTGATTTATTTAAATTTTTTCAGTTTTCCCACCGGATGTCCTCTTTGTCGCAGAGCGGATAGTGAGAAAGGCTCGAAGAGTCGAGATTTTCTCTGTGCATATCAACTGCACTTATGCGGCGGTTTTTGTAGGTCGTGTAGTAATATATACCTTTGTCGGCGTTCCAGCAGGAGGTGTAGACAGTTATTTCAAATTTGCCGTCTGAGACTTCGCAACAGCCCCTTTGCTGTTCGACTGAACCGAGAATGTGGAAAAACTGACCGACACTGTCGCTTTCATTCTCTGATGAGACGGAATTCATTTTTGTAAATGCCGCTCTGACGAAGCGTGACTGAGAGGAGAGGTCGCCCGGGAGACCGAGGGCACCCATTCCACGGCTGTACGCTGACAGCTCGAGACTGTCGGAAAACAGGTTTTTCGGCTGCTTTGGCGAGAGGTGCATGAAGTTGTTAAGGTTGAACATCTGCTGTTCAAACGGCGGATTGTTTGTCAAAATACCGACGGGGTTTTTGTGTATCTCGAGTCCATGGGCGGTAGCTTCAACGGTGACAGCCCTGCTTTTGTCTGCAATCAGCCAGTGAAGCTGTGCCGCAGGGAATTGCTCATTGAACGGTGTGCCGACCAGGTTTATCTCGCTTATTGCCTTACATGCCTCATCAAGCGTGGCAAATCGGCTGAGTACCCACGGGATAAACTCGAATTGTGCTATGTTTGTTTTGTTGCTCGACACTTCAGCATATTTTGCATTGCCGACGAAGTTCAGCCCTGCCATGCCGAGACCCTTTTCGTTTACCGCATCATAGTAGAGTGGATAATTCTCAAAAATATGTGCCATGCCGATTATCGCATAGTGGTTGCCGCTCTCGCCGCCGTGGCGAAAGTGCAGGGGATAATTTCGTGGCATGACGGTCACTTCTTCACCGTAGGAGAACTCATAGTCGAGCGTTCGTCCCATATAAAAATCTTTGCTCTGATAAGTTGCTGCCGTACACATATTTGCCTCCGAAATCGGGTGTTATCGTCTGTAATTGCCTGTTATATGATTCACTTGTCCCATATGGAAAATTCACATCCGCAGTAATTTTGCCGATAGAGGTCATATTGCTTTGACAGTTCTATCGAGCGTTTGTAGCCCTCACGCTTTTTGAAATCGGCAGGCAGATGCCTGACACCGTATTTCTCTGCAAGTTCCTCGCCGATGCGGTTGAGAATCTGCGAGTTCTTATGCGGACTGACGGAGAGGGTGGTGGTGAAGTAGTCGAAATTATGTGCCTTTGCCTCTTTCGCCGTGCGTTCAAGTCTCAGGTAAAAACAGCGTTCGCACCGTGAACCGCCCTCGGGTGCAGACTCGAGACCTTTTGCGGCCTCGGTAAACTCGCTGTGGTCATAGGAACATTCCAGAATGTCAACCTTGTGCTCCGCCGGCAGGAGAGAAATTATTCTGCGTTGTTCCGACAGTCTGTGCTCGTATTCTTCGGCAGGGTAGATGTTCGGGTTGAAGTAGAGTACGGTGACTTTGAAAAAACTGCTCAGATATTCAAGCACATAGCTGCTGCACGGGCCGCAACAGCTGTGCAGCAGAAGTGTCGGCACACTGTCCTGTGCTTTTATTTTTTCTATCTCATTGTCAAGCTGTAGCTGATAATTTATCTTGTCCATCAAAACGCCTCCGCATATATGATACCGCAATTTTTGCGTTAAATCAACCGAAAAAGCCTCCGCACAGCGTGAACTGTACGGAGGCGAAGTTCGTTTTATCTTTTATTCCTTGCCGAAAAGAGCCTTGACATTTGAACCCTTGCAGATGAAAATCTCTCTGCAGATTATCATGCTCACGAAAGCTATTGTGCCGCCCATGAGGACATCGCTGAAGAAGTGTGCACCGACGATTATACGGCTGACAGCGACCATACCGGTGTATGTAATAGCAGCTGCCCAGCAGGCAATTTTCTTGCCCTTGCTCTTGACTGCGAACACATCAAGGAGCATCAGCAGGCAGTAGACCATACCGGCGGAGCAGGTGTGACCGCTCGGGAAGGACTTGCAGGCATCGGTTGTGCCGAAGAGTCTCTTCATCTCCTCCTTGTCCATCTGGCCGTTGGGAACATACCAGCGGGTAAAGTTGTCGAATCCGCCGATGGATGCGCCGCCCTCAGTGTTCATTGCACGGTAACGCATACGACCCATGGGAACTTTGACTATGGCGACAATGCCGTTGGAAAGAGCGGCGACTGCAATAACCGCAACGGCGAACATAACGAGCTTTGATACGGATTCCTCGGAATAGTTTCTGATAGCGAGGGTTGCAAAGAAAGTCATAAGTGCGCCGAAGAACAGAGAGATTCCCTTTAAGAACAGCTCTTTTCTGAAGTCCTCAGCATGAACGTGCTGGAATGTATACTTTACAGCATCGTCAAACATTACATAATAAGCAATGGTGCTTGCCGCGAGGAGCGCCACTGCGACGATTTCCTTTGCGGGGTGTTTCTTCATTTTACGCATTGCCTGCCAGAAGAGTATCTGGAAGCTGAATGCGAGCATGAGGTAGACGGGCGATGAGCCGACTGCCTCGAGCACAACACCGTAGACGGTCTCGTTGGTGTAATACTCGTGGTTTGCCAGTGCGTTCTTTGTCAGAATGTGGCTCACCTGCAGGTCGGTGAATGTCGCTGTTGCAAGCAGTCCGCCGAAAATTACGGCAAAGAGCAGAATAGCGACAAGGACTTTTGTTTTCTTTTTCATGTCTTTTCTCCTTTGTTTTAATTTGTATCGTTTATTGCTAACTTTATTATATCAAAATACCTGCTTTTGTCAATTAAAGATTGTTGCCGCACTCTGGCTTGTATCATATTATGTAATGAGCAATCGAATTGCCATAAAGCGGCAATTAACTCAAATATATTGCAAGTTCGGTGAGAATGATGTATAATATACGATATATAAGTATAATTGGGAATTGTGCGGTTGGGAGTGATTTTTATGACAGCTTACCTTGATAACAGTGCGACTACTCCCGTTTGCGAGCAGGCTGTTGAGGCAATGATGACCGCAGTCACACAGCTTTGGGGCAACCCGTCCTCTCTGCATAAAAAGGGCATAGAGGCTGACGAAATGCTCGAACAGGCTCGGTCGAATATAGCGAGAAAACTTTTTTGCAAAGACGAAGAAATATTCTTCACCTCCGGCGGAACGGAGAGCAATAACCTTGCCGTTCAGGGCGCAGCACACGCTATGCACAGACGGGGCAGGAGAATAGTTACCACAAGCGTCGAACATTCGAGCATAGAGGAGACTGTCCGTCATCTTGAAACGGAGGGCTTTGAGGTTATAAGGCTCGGCGTTGACGGCAACGGCAGAATAAACGAAAGAGAACTTTTCGAAGCGGTAAATTCCGACACGATATTAGTCAGCATTATGGCGGTCAACAATGAGACGGGCACTATTCAGCCTGTCGAGGCCGCAAGAACCGCCGTCATGCGTGCCAAAGCACCTGCACTCGTTCACTGCGATGCGGTGCAGGCATTCGGCAAAATTCAGCTAAAGCCTGCGGCAATGGGCGTTGACCTGATGACCGTCAGCTCTCACAAGATACACGGCCCGAAAGGCGTGGGCGCACTTTATGTCAAAAAAGGCGTTCGTCTCTCGCCGATAGTTTTCGGCGGTTTGCAGGAGGAAAAGGTTCGTCCCGGCACTCAGCCGATGCCTGCGATAGCCGGATTCGGTGCGGCGGCCGCTGCGTTGCCGAACCCTGCGGCGGAGCTTAAAAAAGTGACGGAGCTTCGTGATTATATGTGCAGGAGACTGCTCGAGATAGACTCGGTGGTGATAAATTCACCCTCGGACGCTCTGCCGTATGTGACGAATATTTCCGTGATAGGAGTAAATTCCGAGCCGATGCTCAATTTCCTTTCGGCTCGTGGGGTTTATGTTTCGAGCGGCTCGGCGTGTGCCAAGGGCCATCAAAGCTCGGTGCTCAAGAATATGGGGCTGAGTGACGAAAGGCGTAAAAGTCCGCTGAGAATCAGCTTCTCACGATTTACAACAAAGGAAGAGGTCGATATGCTCATAGAGGGCATAGCGGAAGGTCAGAAAGTAATAAGAAAAAATAAGTAAACAAAGGGACATAAATATGAAAGAAGTTATTCTTGTTAAAAACGGTGAGCTTGCATTAAAGGGGCTTAACAGACGCTCTTTTGAAGATATGCTCATGGCGAATATTCGTCGAAGACTTTCTTCACTCGGAAAGTTTACCTGCACCCCTTCGCAGTCAACAATAATAGTTGAAGGCCCGGAGGATGCGGATTTGGATGAGGCAATGGACAGACTGCTCAAGGTGTTCGGAATAGCCGGACTGTCGAGAGCTGCCGCTGTCGAAAAAGATATGGATGTAATCCTTGACACCTGCACCGAATATGCGGCTCCCCTGCTAAACGCCGCAGAGACTTTCAAGGTTGAGGCAAAGAGAGCGGACAAGAAGTTCCCTCTCAACTCGCCCCAGATATGCCGCGAGGTCGGCGGCAGAATACTGTCGAAATTCCATCATCTCAAGGTTGATGTGCATAACCCCGATGTTATTATAAATGTTGAGGTTCGTGATAAATGTGCGTTCATTCACGGCAATCAGCTCAAGGGAGCGGGCGGTATGCCCTCGGGTTCGGCAGGCAAGGCAGCACTTCTCGTCTCCGGCGGAATCGACAGCCCCGTTGCAGGTTGGATGATGGCAAAGAGGGGAATCGAGCTTATAGCGATTCACTTCGCTTCGCCCCCTTATACCAGCCAGCGTGCCGAGCAGAAGGTACACAGCCTCCTGCGTCAGGTGTCAAAGTACAGCGGAAGAATAACCCTTTTTGTTGTGCCATTTACGGAGATACAGGAGCTTATTAAAGATAACTGCCCCGAAGAGGTATTCACGCTGATAATGCGCCGAATGATGATGCGTATAGCACAGCAGATAGCGAAGAATGACGGCTGTGAGGCACTGATTACGGGCGAGAGCGTCGGTCAGGTGGCAAGTCAGACTATGCCGGCACTTGTGTGTACCGATTCAGTGACCGATATGCCTGTGTTCCGTCCGCTTATCGGCATGGACAAGGACGAGGTCGTTGCAATTTCAAGAAAAATAGAGACATTTGATATATCCATTCAGCCCTATGAGGACTGCTGCACGGTGTTCACTCCCAAGCATCCTAAAACTCATCCGACTGTCGCCGGAATTGAGAAGGCAGAGAGCAGAGTCGATTGGGATGCACCGATACAGCGTGCAATAGAGGGTACTAAGCTTACTGTTATAAATGCTTTTGCAAAAGGTGATTAAATGGCTGTTTGTGAAATTCTCTGTGTTGGCACAGAGCTGCTGCTCGGAGATATTTTAAATACAAATGAACAGTTTCTCTCAAGAGAGCTTGCGGCTTTGGGCATATCCGTGCTACATCGCAGTACGGTTGGAGACAATCCCGAACGCCTTAAAGCGGAGCTTAAAACGGCATTGAGCCGTAGCGATATAGTCATAACCTCGGGCGGACTCGGCCCGACGGCAGACGATTTGACGAAAGAGGTCTGCTGTGAGACTATGGGCTTTGAACTGCGTGAGGATGCCGAAACGGTCGAACGCATCCGTGCTTATTTTGGCAAAAAGGGCGTTGAGATGCCCGAGAATAACAAGAAACAGGCTCTTTTGCCTGTCGGCGGCATGGTGTTTGAGAATAACCACGGTACTGCCCCTGGTGCGGCACTCGAGCGTGACGGAAAATGCGTCATACTTTTGCCCGGCCCTCCCGGTGAGCTTATTCCGATGTTCAACGAGAGCGTGCGTGGATTTTTGAAAAAGTATTCCGACGGGGTTATTGTCTCGCACACTGTCAATGTTATCGGTATAGGCGAGAGCAAAGTGGCACAAATGCTCGATGATTTGCTTGCGGCGGAGAATCCGACGGTTGCACCGTATGCCAAGAGCGGCGAAGTGCGACTGAGAATTACGGCAAAAGCCGAGGATGAATCAGCCGCAGACGAGATGTGCAAACCGATTGTTCAGACTATATGCAACCGTATCGGCGATGCCGTTTACGGCGTTGATATGAACAGTGTTGAGGAAAGAGTTGTAAAGCTGCTTTCCGAAAAAGGGAAGAAAATAGCTTCTGCCGAGTCCTGCACGGCAGGATATATCCCGAAGAGGATAACCGATATTCCCGGCTCGTCCGAGGTGCTCGAGTGCGGAATCGTCAGCTATTCAAATCGCATTAAGTCCGAAGTGCTCGGTGTCAGTGAAGAGACACTTGCAAAATACGGCGCAGTCAGCGAAGAGACCGTGCGTGAAATGGCACTTGGCGCAAAGAGAGTAAGCGGTGCGGACATAGCGGTTGCCACTACGGGCATAGCAGGCCCCGGAGGTTCGGATGGCCTGCCGGCAGGTCTGAGCTTTGTCGCAGTTACCGACGGCGAAAGGGTATTTGTGCAGAAAATAGAGACTGGTCACGAAAATGACCGTGAATATAACAGGTATGTTACGGCATCCCGTGCATTGAACCTTGCACGGCTGATGCTTGAAGAGAAAATAAAGTAACGCTCCCGTTACTCGGTATCGGAGGAAAAAAGAATGTCTGACAACAACAGAAAAGACGGCGGTTTTTCACTGCCCGATATGAGGGAAATGTTTGAGCAGTATGCGGATATAGGCGAGGAGAGCGAACAGAAAGACACATTTGAGCAGGAGAGAGATATTTTCTCTCATACAGTCGAGAATGTGACGGAGGATAACACGCAGGCGGAGCACAGCGACGATGCTAAAATGTCGGCGCAGTCGGAAGAAGAGGCCGTAGCCGACAACATCTTTAAATTTATTCCGCCCGATGATTTAAGCGGCGAGGATCTTCCGAGAGAGGAGGATCTCGAATATCCGACCGCACAGGCACTCGATGATTTCGATATTCCGACCGATTCGCTTTTCGCCGTCAATCTCAGCGAAAAAGACCGCAGGGAGCTTGAAGAGTTTGAGCGGCAGGTTGAGCGCATAGAGCGTGAAAACGACGAGGGCGAAAAGGGATTTAAAAAGTTTATTCACGGCATTATCCCGATGAAAGGTGATGCCGTTTCGGAAGTAATACGCAAGATTGTTTTTATGGCGGCGATAATAACCGTTATAGTAAGCTCGGCCATACTTGTCAACACTTATCTCGTTCAGCCGAATATTGCGGAGAGCGACATAGCGGGAATAAAGCCTTCGGAGAGACTTCCTTGGGAGGAGATAAAAGAGCTATATCCCGATGTGGACTTCCCAGATGGGATGCAGCTCAAATATGCCGAGGCATATGCACAGAACACCGATCTTGTCGGCTGGTTGACTATCGACAAGCTGAAGATGGACTTCCCCATTTTGCAGACCGATAACGATTCATATTATCTCAAGCGCAGCTTTACTCACAGATATACCGATTTGGGCAACCCCTTTCTGGCCTGTGAAAATTCCGTTGAGCCGCTTGACCGCAACAGCATAATCTATGGTCACAGCACCCGTACATCGGACAAGATATTCAGCAAGCTTTTTGACTACAGAACAACGAGAGGATTCATAAACAACCCTGTCATCGAGTTCAACACGCTGTATGCCGACTATAAATGGAAGGTTTACGCCGTGTTTATAACAAGTGCCACCACAGCAGGAGACAACGGATATTTCTTCAACTATGTGTGGAAGAATCTCAGCGATGAGAGCTTCGAAAAATACATTGCCGCAGTGGATGAGAGAAAGCTGTACACCACGGGCGTGGATATTCTGCCGACAGATAAGATATTAACTCTTTCAACCTGCCTTTATGATTTTGACGATGCGAGATTTGTTGTTATCGCAAGAATGGTCAGAGAGGGCGAGAGCGAGGAAGTGGATGTATCGCTTGTTGAGGAAAACGCAAACCCGAGGTATCCGCAGGCCTGGTATGACAAAAACAACAAGTCCAATCCGTATAAGAATGCGGAAAGATGGTACCCTGAATAATAACGAGGTGATATTTTGAACAACAAGATTTCTCTGCTGGCGTTTGAGTCGGAGCGGTTTGATGCAAAGGCTGCTGCCGGATATGAGAGCATCTTCGGTGGTGCGGAGTTTGAACGCTTTACAGATGTCCGTGCCATGTTCAATGCGCTTGCAAAGGCGTTTAATGAATCGGAAACGGTAGTTCTTGCCGTCCCCGAGGACAACTTCATTCAAATAAAAAAGCTGCTCTTTGCGGCACTCAAAACGAAAACCGAGGTCTCGCCCCGATTGGCTGAACTGTGCGGCGAGGACAGTGCGTTTTCCGTTATGCCTGTCGATGCACGGGTTCTGGCTACCGAGGACGGTAAATATTCGGGATTTGTTCAGAAGAGCGGAAAGCAAACGCTTGTTTTTCTCCCACTGTCCGATTCAAGATACGGCGAGCTTGAAGAGGGACTGAAAGAGGAATTCTGCGGCAAAGAGACCGTGATTGATGCGGATGCCGAAGAGAAATGCAATCCTGAGGAAATAGTCGAACAGCTTCGCAGGGACGGCATTTCCGTTGCGATTGCGGCGAGCAAGAGCAGTCCTTTCGTGTTTTCGGTTCTTCCGCAGGACGATGAGATGGATTTTGGCGATGTGATATTCTCACGCTCTGTCGATTCAGTTCGCAGAGAGGACGAGAGCCATAAGGAGTTTATCGCACAGACTGCCGGTATGGTGCGTACTCAGAGTGATGCAACGCTCGGAGTCAGTATATCAAATGTATTTTTGAACCAGGACGGCGAGGGCGAGTTTTTCCTGCTGATGTGCATAGCCGACAAGGAGAGGGCGAGGGTATTCAAACTCTTCAGCAGGCCCGGCGAAAATTCGCAGGAGTTCATATACGCCTGCGTACACCGCCTTTATTCGGCACTCGGCGAGTATGCAAACGGCGGATTTGTGCTGGACGAGCTCTGCGATGAGCAGGAGATAGTGGTCAAAGAGGAATCGGGCAATGACAGACACATTCCGTCAACCGTTGAAATATCACGCCGCTCACGCAAAAGAACGGCAATACTTGTTGTGGCGATAGTTTTGCTCGCATTGCTCATAGGAACAGCTGTAACTTTCTTCGTTAAAGGTTACAGTGACAGACAATCGACTGCCGACAGCTCGTCAGGCAGTGCGGCGGA
>CAZFZW010000009.1:0-21034 GCA_964523465.1 uncultured Clostridium sp.
GTATAACCTCACCGGACGGTCGAGTGTTTGGTAAGATGGGTCACAGCGAGCGTATTGGCGGCGGACTTTACAAGAATGTTCTGGGCGAATATGACATCCGTATGTTTGAAGCGGCAGTGAAATATTTTAAATAATATCGGAGGCTTTTGGCAAATGGCTTATTTATCAGACATCGAAATCGCACAACAGTGCGAGATGAGACCGATAACCGAAATTGCAAAAAAAGCACATCTTGATGAGAAATATATCGAGCAGTACGGCAAGTACAAGGCCAAGGTTGACCCGTCTCTCTTAAATGAGACTGATCGCAAGGATGGCAAACTTGTTCTGGTTACTGCGATAACTCCGACTCCGGCAGGCGAGGGCAAAACCACAACGACTATCGGTCTTGCCGACGGCCTGTCGAGAATAGGCAAGGATGTTACGGTTGCTCTGCGTGAGCCGTCCCTCGGTCCTGTTTTCGGCGTCAAGGGCGGAGCGGCAGGCGGAGGTTATGCACAGGTCGTGCCGATGGAGGATATAAATCTTCATTTTACAGGCGACTTTCACGCAATAGGTGCGGCAAATAATCTTCTTGCGGCAATGCTTGACAATCATATTCAGCAGGGCAATGCACTAGGTATCGATGCGAGAAAAATCACATGGAAACGCTGCGTGGATATGAATGATCGTCAGCTTCGTTTTGTTGTGGACGGAATGGGCGGCAAGGCAAACGGCGTGCCTCGTGAGGATGGATTTGACATAACCGTTGCAAGCGAGATTATGGCGGTTTTTTGCCTGTCAAGCTCCATAACAGACCTAAAAGAGCGTCTGGGTCGCATAATCGTGGGTTATACCTATGATGATAAGCCTGTCACCGCGGCGGATTTGAAAGCTGTGGGCGCAATGACCGCTCTTTTGAAAGATGCGTTAAAGCCGAATCTCGTTCAGACTCTCGAGGGTACACCGGCGTTTGTTCACGGCGGCCCGTTTGCGAATATCGCTCACGGCTGCAACTCCGTTATGGCAACGAGACTCGCTCTTAAAATGGGCGATTATACAGTTACCGAGGCCGGTTTCGGCGCAGATCTCGGTGCGGAAAAATTCCTTGATATTAAATGCCGTATGGCAGGACTTGTTCCCGATGCCGTTGTGGTTGTTGCCACAGTTCGTGCGCTTAAAATGCACGGCGGAATGGACAAAAAGCAGCTCGGTGAAGAAAATCTCGAGGCACTCGAGGGCGGTATACCGAACCTGCTTCGTCATGTGTCGAATATCAGGAATGTCTATAAGCTTCCGTGTGTTGTTGCGGTCAACCGTTTTCCGACCGATACGGACAGGGAAATTGACTTTATAATTGAAAAGTGCAAGGAATTGGGTGTCAATACCGTACTTTCCGATGTCTGGGCAAAAGGCGGCGAAGGCGGCGAGGCACTTGCACACGAGGTTGTAAGACTTTGCGAAGAAGAGCAGGGCGATTTTACCTATTCTTATGAGCTTGACAGCACTATTGAGGATAAAATCGGAGCTGTTGTCAAAAAGGTGTATGGCGGAGACGGTATCACTATTATGCCAAACGCCCAAAAGCAGATTGCACAGCTCACTGCATTAGGCTTTGACAAGCTTCCCGTGTGTATTGCAAAAACGCAGTACAGTTTCTCGGATGACCCCACAAAGCTCGGTGCACCGGAGAATTTCACTGTCACTATAAAGAATGTTAAGGTCTCGGCCGGAGCAGGATTTATAGTCGTTATGACAGGCGACATTCTCACTATGCCGGGGCTTCCGAAATTCCCTGCGGCAGAGCGAATAGATGTTGATGAAAACGGAAAAATTACCGGTTTGTTTTAAAAAGTGCGGAGGCTTGCGATTTGTAAGCCTCCGTTTGTTGATTTACAGAGCTTTATCTGCTATAATATCTTTGTAATTTAAGTATAGAGCTTTTGAGAGGAATACAGATGAAGTTTACCGTTATAAAAAAAGAGGGGACAGCTCGCCGTGCCGAGTTTGAGACTGTTCACGGCACTGTTCAGACACCTGCGTTTATGAATGTCGCCACCTGCGGTGCAATAAAGGGCGCAGTGTCGGCGTATGACCTTAAAGATATTCACTGCCAGGTTCAGCTTTGCAATACATATCATTTGCATCTTCGACCGGGCGATGAGCTTGTAAAGGAGCTTGGCGGACTGCATAAGTTTACCGGATGGGACGGCCCTATTCTTACCGATAGCGGCGGATTCCAGGTTTTTTCGCTTGCAAAACTGCGTAAGATAAAAGAGGAGGGTGTCTATTTCTCCTCGCACATTGACGGACGCAAAATATTTATGGGACCTGAGGAGAGTATGCAGATTCAGTCAAACCTCGGCTCTACCATCGCAATGGCATTTGACGAGTGTGTTGAGAACCCTGCAAAGTATGAATATTCCGAACAGTCCTGTGCTCGCACGGTGCGTTGGCTCGAACGCTGTAAAGCTGAGATGCAAAGGCTCAATTCTCTGCCCGATACCATAAATAAAGAGCAGCTCCTTTTCGGTATAAATCAGGGTTGCACCTTTGATGACCTGCGTGTGGCGCATATGAAAGAAATAGCGGCTCTTGACCTTGACGGTTACGCAATCGGTGGTCTTGCTGTGGGCGAACCTAAGGAAGATATGTACCGCATAATTTCGGCCGTTGAGCCGTATATGCCTGCCGATAAACCGAGGTATCTTATGGGAGTCGGAACTCCCGGCAATATTCTTGAGGGCGTGTCGAGAGGTGTTGACCTGTTTGACTGCGTTATGCCGAGCCGAAATGCCCGTCACGGACATCTGTTTACCATGGGCGGTATAATCAATCTCAATAATAAAAAGTATGAGCGAGATCTTCGCCCGATAGACCCGGAGTGCTCCTGCCCGACTTGTCAAAAGCATTCCCGTGCATATATTCGTCATCTGTTTAAATCAGGTGAAATGCTCGCAATGCGACTGTGCGTTATGCACAATCTCTGGTTCTATAACACTCTTATGGAGAAGATTCGTGAAAATCTCGATAACGGTACTTTTAACGAGTTTAAAGAGAAGTACACGGATTTGCTTGATACGAGAATATAAAACAACGACGACCGCCTTATGACGGCTGCCAAAGAGGTGATAGCTTTGGAAAAGAAGTCAAATAAAAAAGGAGGTTCTGTTATGTGGGTGACTTTTGCGCTGCTTTCCGCTGTGTTTGCTGCACTCACCTCGATACTTGCCAAAATCGGTATCGACGGGGTGAATTCAAATCTCGCAACAGCGATAAGGACAGCGGTAGTTTTGGTGCTTGCATGGGGCATAGTTTTTGCCACAGGAGCACACGAGGGAATAAGCAATATCGGCGTTAAAAGCTGGGTGTTTTTAATTCTCTCGGGAATAGCTACGGGACTTTCGTGGATATTCTATTATCGTGCTCTGCAAATGGGTGAAGCGTCAAAGGTTGTGCCCATTGACAAACTCAGCGTCGTTATCAGTATGATACTCGCCTTTGTGGTTTTGCATGAAAAAGTCACATGGACAACAGTCCTTGGCGGAGTGCTCATAACTGCCGGTACTTTTGTGCTTATACTTTAAATGAATACAACCCTCCCGTTTTGCATATCTATTATCGATATTTAAAAACGGGAGGGTTCGTTTTGAAAGAAATAGTAGAGGAACGGGCAGTCGAGCTTGCGGAGTATATAGTTGAAAATAAAACTACCGTAAGAGCAGCGGCAAAGAAATTCGGCGTATCAAAATCAACCGTACATATGGATGTCGCAAGGCGACTTCGCAATGTCAATCCGCAGCTTTACAGTGAGGTGCGGGAGATTCTCGACATCAACAAGGCGCAACGGCATATACGGGGTGGACTTGCTACCCGTGAAAAATACAGAAGCATGAAGGAAGAGGAACAGTGACTCAAAAGAGCCGAACGGGGATAGAGGTTCGGCTCTTTTTGATATATGAGAGTGATTTATCGGTTTGCCTCTCGCAGAGTAAGCTCGCTTTCGCTTTCACTGCACAAGCTGATGTTTTTGATTGAAAAAAATACACCGGTCACATCTGCCGAATAAGCGTAGGACATATTTTTGCTCGCCGCATACTGTGTTACGGCAGTTGAATATTCGTCTGCCAAGGGTATTCCCAGAGCCTTTGATATTTCTTCGAAGCTGTCCTCTTTGCCGGAAAAGGCAAATGTGGCGCACGAACTTAGTAATAAGAATTTTTCAAACCTTTTGCCCGTTATTTCTTCAACTTTTCCGATGACGGTTATGCATACTTCTTTGATTCGCACTTTTTCGGTGTCGGTATATAGAACTATTAGTGTGTCGTCGCCGACTTTGAAATTATATTGCCGGCATCCGTCCTCTTCGGTAATGAGTACGTTTTTGCTCTCCAAAAGTTTTTCACCGTATTCGCTGTTAAAAAGTCTGCAAAACATTTCGACATCCGAATATCTTTGGACAGAGCAGGCGTACAGCAGTGCCGTTGTGAAAATAAGAAGGATAGCCAAAAGCTTTTTCATATCAAAGTCTCCGCTCGTTTCGATTTGCAAATATATATGAAAAACTCTTCGATTAAATTATTACTTGTCGGTTTGCGACTTGAAAAAATCATTTGATTGTAATAAAATATTTATGGTGGTAAAATTTTTAGCCTGCCGTTTCAAATTCAGAACAAATCTATTGAAAGTTCAAAGAATATTAACAATTTGTACAGCAGAGTATTTATAATTTATCTGTATAATTTATATCAGTTTATCATGACCATATTTTACGATGTGCGGTAAAATGGCAACGGATGGAGAGATTATTTATGGAAACGAAAAAATGGACAACAAAGAAGAAAGTGCTCGTAGCGGTTCTTGCCGTGCTGTGCGCCGCAATACTTGCAGGCGTGCTTTATCTGTTCTTTAAACCCGATCCGCTGCCGCAGGTCGGCGCTGCTGAGGTTAAGAGAGATTCCATAACCCAGACACTTGACTTTTCCGGTACGGTTTCCTCTGTGCAGAAGGGGACTTTCATTCCGATTGACGGCACAAAGGTAATTTCTGTCAATGTTAAGGTCGGTGAAAAAGTCAAAAAAGGCGATGTACTTGCTACCTTTGATACATCGTCACTCAATTCCGCCCTTGCGGAAAAGCAGAAGGCTTATCTTACTGCGGTAGAGAACTATAACAATGCCAAGAACACCGCCTCAACATCTTCCGCCGAACTCAAGGAGATAGAAAAGCGACTTGCCGAGATTGACAAGGAGCTTGCCGAGCAGGAGAAGCAGAACAACAGTGACAGCAGCTCGAGCACCGACTCGCAGGATAAGACCGATGAGGCGGCTTTGAGTAAATTCTGGGAGCTTATTTCAAAAGCGCTCGGAATGGATGATATTGCCGGTGCGTTGGGCAAACTCGATGATTTGATTAACAGCGGCAATTCTTCAAATATTTTCGGCTCGGGTGTTTCGGAGCTGCAAATGGAGAAGATGCAGCTTGAGTTGAAGAAGATAACTCTCGAGGCACAGTCGGGCACAATAACACAGAGTACCTATAAGACCGTTATGGAGGCCTCGAAGAAAGAGCTTGACTCCCTCACCGCATCGATAAACTCGCTCAAAAAGGGTTGGGTTGCCGAATATGACGGTATCGTAAGTGAAGTCAACATAACCGCAGGTCAGACCTGCCGTTCGGCAGCATCCGCACAGCTTGACATCTCTTCGATAATCAATCTTGCAAGCGGCGGAACCGATGTTTCGGAGCTTATTGCGGCACTGTTCGGACAGACTCAGAGCGGAATAACCGTTGAATATTATCCGTTTGTTGTCGATTTTGTGCTCGGTAAAGCCGACATTTTCAAGGTGAACCTTGATACAGTTTGCCGTGTTACAGCAACCGATGACAGCGTAGTGGACGGAGTTGTGACTTATATCAGTCCTGTTGCTTCGCAGGGCTCGAGTGCATCGCTTTCCTCGCTTATAGGAACGGGCTCGGCAAGCGGTGTTGATGCCAAGGTGACAATAGCCGAACCGACTTCAAGCATAATAATCGGTCTTGATGTTGACATTTCAATAGATGTCGAGTCGAGAGAAAACGCTATAGTCGTACCGAGCGAGGCTGTCAAGAACGATGCTACCGGCACATATGTTTATATTTATGACCCGGAGACAAAGCGTGTTAAAATTTCACCTGTTGAACTCGGAATTTCCGATGACACACGCTATGAGATAATTTCGGGCTGTGATGTTGGCGATATGATAATAACCACAGTTCCGACAGGTACGACCCTTGCCGACGGCGACAAGGTTAAGGTTACAAAGTAACACCGTCGGAGGTCAGGGATGAATATTAAAGAAAACATAAGAATAGCGATATTCTCAATCAAGACAAATCTCATGCGCTCTTTGCTGACGATGCTCGGAATCATAATCGGTGTTGCGGCGGTTATTGCGATAATAACACTCGGAAATGGTGGCCGTGATTATATTGTCGGTATGATAAAAGATATGGGCTCAAGCGTTATCAATATCTCGATTAACAGCAAAGAGGCAGACGCTTCGGACTATATAACAGCCGAAGATATTAAAGCTATCAAAAATCTCGACAGTGTGTCTTATGCGTCACAGATTGCTATTTCCGTTGGTAGTGTTTCCACAAAGTTTAACGAAGGTTTCGGACTTGCAATCGGCGGTAACGCCGATGTCGGCAATATGCTTTCCGCAGGAATGTTAAGCGGCAGATTTTTCACTAACGAGGAGTATGAGACGGCTGCCCGTGTAGCTGTACTTGATTCGGTCGGAGCAAAGGCGATTTTCGGCTACTCCAATCCCGTCGGCGAAAAGATGAGCATTACCGTCAACGACCAGACGGTTCAGCTCAAGGTTATCGGAATCATGGACAGTGCGATTATGTCCACCGAAAGTATGTCGAGCGACGTCACTTCGCTGATGGACAATGCACAGACCATGTGCAGTATAATGGTTCCTGCAACGCTCACAACTGCACTCAACGGAAACTCGGGCCGCTATGAGATGTGTTACATTATGGCGAACTCCGACGATGAACTTGAAGCTGCCGGCAATGCGGCGCTCAATCTGCTGTATACAAGGCACGGAAACTTCAGCAAAAATGCCTATAACCTTGTTAATATGGCAACATACATCGACCTTTTGGATACGGTCATAAATATTTTCACCACATTCATTGCGGCCGTCAGTGCGATTTCACTGCTTGTCGGCGGAATCGGCGTTATGAACATAATGCTTGTCACCGTCACCGAGCGTACAAGGGAGATAGGTATTAGAAAAGCACTCGGTGCAAAAACATCGACAATTCTGTTTCAGTTCCTCACCGAGTCGATTATCCTTTGCCTGCTCGGAGGTTTGATAGGATTAGTACTCGGTTCGGTCGGTGCGTTTGCGGTGGCTGAATATATGGGCATACCGATAGAGATGAAATTCTCGACAGTTGCCGTTGCCGTCGGTTTCTCAACTGCAATAGGCGTATTCTTTGGAATCTATCCTGCACGCAGGGCGGCGAAGATGCAGCCGATTGAAGCACTCAGAAGAATGTAAATTTAAAAAAGTAGGAATATTTTTGCCTGATTTTGCGTAATACTATATTCTGTCAGGTACTTTGACCCGCACGGTCGTTTAGCTGTCTTTACGCAGCCTGACCGCGCGGGCTTTATTATTTGACAAATATTTCAAAATGCAAAATATTTTTTTGCAAACCTACCGATTCCTATTGACTTTTTTTACCAAATATGTATAATAGGGTTTATACTCAACAAAACAAACGGAGGTATTATCATGCGAAAGTCAGGAAAGAAAAAGACAATTGCGATTCTTTCGGCTGTTCTTGCACTTGTGCTTGCTGTTCAGGCTATTGCGTTCACCGCTGTAAAGCTTGATTCTGCCGAAGGAACCCCAACCGTTGAGGCGGGCGTGACCCGTGCGGTCATGGATGCGAAGCCACAGAGCAGCTCAAAAGTAGTCAAGGTTATGAAGCGACCGACTGCCGATGACAGCACTATTGCTAAGTCTTCCATGAAACCCGCAACTGAAAAGACTGCTGCAACAGACATTGAAGCGGCACCCCAGGATATGAGAGTCCTTACCGAGTCTCAGTCCAAAAAGCTCGTTGAGCTTGCCAAGGAAAAGATTGCCGAGGAAAAAATCTCCGTCAAAGACGACGAACTTGTATATGTTCCCTTTGATGAGACTGAAGATTCCGAGATTAAAGAACTCGGTCTGGGTGTTGTTTATGATCCGGCTACCGGACTTCTTTACGGCGTTGACGGTCACGGTATTCTTTATATCGGCTTTGACTACGATTCCGAGCAGGGTATTTTCTACAATCCCCAATATCCCTGGCAGAGACTTTTTGGTTACTGCGAGATATATGATAATTGCGCTCCTTATCTTTTAATGTTCTTTGATACTCAGCGTTTTAAGTTTGAGTATGAAGGAAAAGACTGGATGATCCAGATTTGGAAGGGACAGTATGTGGCAGGCAGCGGTGCTGAAATTGGCTTATATACAAAGTCTCCAGACCGTGAGATTGAGTTCTACGACTGCGTGAGTGATGAGGACTGTCTGAAGATGTCCTTCGATCTTTATAAGAACGGCAAGATATTCTTCCACCGTGAGGACGAGAGCCATTGGTGGCTGACCGGATATGCTCCGCTGACCACAACAACTCCCGAAGAGTTTGAACTTGATGCAACCATCACCTGCAAATCTCCTGAAATGGCAAAGGCATTCGCCGGAGCACTCGAAGAAAACGGCTATGTACTCGGTAAGACTTATTGGGTAAACGGCGCCGAAGTTTCGCTTGTTTGGTAACAAAATATTATATCCTCTGTACGCCTCGTACAGAGGATTTTTTGTCGAAAAAAGCCTCCGCCAAAGAGTAGGCGGAGGCTTTGACATTGGTATCAGAACAGGTCGTCGTCACTGTCATCATAAAAAGCTCTCTTGATTTCTTCGTACATCTCTTCAAGCTTTTTTATCTGCTTTTGAGCATAGGGCAGGAGGTTAGAGGAACTTATAAAGTGACGATTAAGTTTGAACTTGATTTTGCCGTTTGACTTTTCGGCAATTTTGTCGGGAATTACATGGAAAACATCTTTTATCTGAGCGGTTGCATCACGACCGAAACTTTCGAGCTTTGCTTTTGCATCGTCGAGTGAAGGTGTAACTCTGTCGGAAACTTCGTTCTTTATGCTGTCCTTGAAAGAACTGAGATTTTCGGAAAGTGACTTGATTTTGTCCATAACCTTTCTGACATCGAGTGCCCTGTAAACAGCAAAGATAACATCAATAACAAAAATTGCGAGTATAGAGAAAAATGCGATTATTGCCGCCGAATCAAGAAGCCGTGAGAAACATTCGACAACGATCGGATGCACAATGTAGAGAAATAAAAGTGAGGCGATGCCCCAGTAGAATGTGTGTCCAAGACATATACGACCTTGAATGTTGAACTTCTTGTTTGAGTAGTCCCACCATCTTGCATGGAAGAGCTTTTCCATAAGTACACTTGTGATAAACTCAACCGTATCGCACACAATCATTCCGGCAACGAACACAAGCAGCGGAGTTATGAGCAGATTGTGTCCGAAAATCGGTATGCGTATATCAAGATTTTTGACAGGCGTGAGCGTTAAGGCCATTGCGAGTGCGCCCGTTCCGTATATCGGGCACATCGGGCCTTTTAAGAATCCTCGGTTTATAAGCTTTTTCTCACCGATGGAACAGTAAATTGACTCACCGAGCCAGCCTATTGCACTGTAGAAGAAAAAATACAGTACATATATAACTATTGTCATAAAAGTTTTCATATTTTCATCACTTTCCCTGTGATACAGTTAGCTTTTTTCGGTGTTCTGTTTTGCGATTTTCATCTCTCTTGATGCACAGTATTTGTCCGAGAGCGAGAGCACCAACCCCTCAAGGCTGCTTGGCGGCAGGGGAGTCAGCGGCCACATATGCCGAAGTATCATCTTTTCACTCTTTCTGTCAAGCTTGTCTCCGCACAGCGTTTTTGCATTTGCCACCGCAAATCCCGGATGTCGGAACCCGTGAGGGCGGTGACTCCAATCGTTCTCGTGCCAGTCGTAGTAAAAAAGGTCGTGCATTACAGCAGCTCTTGCGGCTTTTTCGTGTTCGAGTCCGAAGTGTCGGCAAATTCTGAATGTGAGGTAAGCGACGCTTGTTATATGCTGAAGTCTGTTCATTTTGTCGTGCTGTGGATATTGTGCAAGACTTTGTACCTCGGGTGAAAAATATATGTCGTCAACACAGCTGAAAAAGTCCGAGTCGGCCTGCAAATCGAGCGAATAAGTCTTTTGATATACTGTATCAAGCCTTTTGAAAGACGATTTTTTCATTTTATCCCTGCTTTTCAAGCTTGCTTATCATAATCTTTGCCGCCTTGTAAATGTCACCGCAGCCGAGCGTGATTATAAGGTCGCCCTCTTCGGCGTTTTCGACCACATAATCGGCAACCTCGTTAAAGGTGTTGAACCACACGCTGTCCGGTATTTTTTCGGCGAGTTGAGAGGTGTATATGTTATAGGTGTTTCGCTCACGGGATCCCATTATCTCTGTGAGTACGGTTCTGTCGGGAATTTGAAGTACACGGCAGAAGTCGTCAAAAAGAATCGCCGTGCGTGAATAGGTGAACGGCTGAAATACCGCCCAGACTTTGTTGAAGCCCATACCCATGGCGGTGGTGAGCGTTGCCTCAAGCTCTTTGGGGTGGTGAGCATAGTCGTCGGCTATGGTTATGCCGTTAATTCTTTTGAGTATCTCAAAGCGTCTGCCTGCGCCGTGGAAGTTTTCGGCACAGGCTATTATTTTGTCCATTTCAAGACCGGCGTTGTCGGCAGCTGCAATGGCGGCAAGGGCGTTGTATATGTTGTGCTCGCCGGGTATGCCGAGGCTGATTCTTCCTACATTTTCGCCGTACTTGATAATGTCGAAGCTTGCGAATTCATGTTCGAGCACAATGTTCTCGGCTCTGAAATCATTGCCGGCATTCAGTCCGAAAGTTATAAAGCTCTTGTCGTGAACCCCTGCGATAGCACGAAGTGTGTTCTCGTCGTCGCCGTTATAAATAACTTTTTTCGTGGACATTGAGGCGAATTTTGTGAACGAAGCAATCAGATTGTCGAGGGTCTTGAAATAGTCAAGGTGGTCCTCATCTATGTTTAACAGTACACATACATCGGGTGAGAGAGAAAGGAAAGTGTCAACAAACTCGCACGCCTCGCAGAGCATATGCTCACTTTTGCCGACAAGACCGTTAGTGCCTGTCAGCGGAAGTTTGCCGCCTATAACGGCAGAGGGATCTGCACCTGCTTGAATGAATATCTGAGTGAGCATTGCTGTAGTTGTAGTTTTGCCGTGTGTGCCGCAGACACAGATGCAGTTGTCAAACATTCTGGTTATCGCACCGAGCATTTCCTTGCGCTCAAAAGTGGGTATTCTCGATTCCTTTGCGGCACAAAGCTCGGGGTTGTCGGGGAGCAGAGCGGCGGTGTAAACTATCATCTGCGCGCCCTCGATATTTTCGGCTCGCTGACCCATTGCAACGGGGATTCCCAATGAACGCACACGGTTTAATGTGTCACTCTCGTTGTTGTCAGAGCCGGATATTTCGTATCCCTTTGAATGGAGAATCTCAACAAGCGGACACATACCCGAGCCGCCGATTCCTATAAAATGAACTCTTTTTACACTCTTGAGAACATCATCGATTTTCATCATAACAGCCTCCGATTATTGTCAGCATATTCTGAAACGAAACAAAAACAGAATTTGCTTCATAGTATACATACACATTTAATTATAAATGCTTATCATATATTATAATGTGCTGAAAAGAAAAATATATCATTTTTTTATAAAGATTTGCCGCAAGCTATTACCCGTAAAAGACGATATTCATATAATGTAAAGGGGCAAGGAGGGAATTTGTGATGCAAATTAAAAAACTCCTGACGGTTGGCGGCGACGAGCGTATGCTCTACACCTCTCAATGTCTTGCAGATAACGGTTTTGATGTGGAGGTGTATGCTGATTCACCGCTTGAAGGCTTTGAACTTGCTGTTACGGGGAAAAAGAGTATAGATTCTGCAGCGGCACGGGCAGATGCAATCATATTGCCCCTGCCTGTCAGTCGTGACGGAGTTCATCTTAATACCTGTCCGCTTACATTAAATGAGCTGTCCGATGCTCTTGAACGAGGGCAAACCGTGTTTGCAGGGATGATGGACAGCACATTGAAGTCGGTTTTTTTCAAAAAAGGTATAAGAGTGTTTGACTATTTCGAGCGTGAGGAGTTGGCGGTCAATAACGCCGTACCGACCGCTCAGGGGGTTGTTAAAATAGCGATGGATAATATGAAAATAACCCTGCATAATTCTCGCTGTGCCGTTACCGGATACGGAAAAACAGCAACGGCTATTGCGTATATGCTTTCTGCCCTCGGTGCACAGGTGACGGTGGTGGCGAGAAAATGCAGTGACCTCGCACGTGCGAGAATACAGGGACTTTTTGCTGTCGGGTTCGATGAACTTTCGGATAAGGCATCTGAGTTTGACCTGCTCGTAAATACTGTTCCAAGCCTTGTGCTCGATTGCCAGGTGCTCTCGGCACTCAAAAAAGAATGCCTCGTGATTGACATAGCTTCGGCACCGTACGGTACCGACTTTGCCTGTGCACGGGAACTTGGATTGAATGTCAAGGTTCCCGGATCATTGCCAGGCAAGACTGCCCCGAAAACCGCAGGGGAAATTATAGCGGATGCAATACTCAATATAATAAAGGAGGGGAGCTGATGGAAAATATTCGTGTAGGTTTTGCTCTGTGCGGCTCTTTCTGCACTTTGTCAAAAGCTGTTGAGCAGATAAAGGCTCTGAAAGCGGTGGGAGCGGACATAGTGCCGATAATGTCGGAAAATGCGTATGCGATAGATACCAGATTCGGCAAGGCGGCAGACTTTGTGAATGAAATCGAAACCGTTTGCGGCAGAGAAATAATTCATACCATAAAAGATGCCGAACCCATAGGCCCAAAGAAACTGATTGATATTTTGATAATCGAACCGTGTACAGGCAATACTCTTGCAAAGCTTGCAAACGGCATCACCGATACGCCCGTAACTCTCGCCGCAAAAGCACATATAAGAAACGGCGGTAAAGTTTTGATTGCCGTTTCGACAAACGATGCGCTCGGGGCTGCTGCGGCAAATATAGGCAGACTGCTCAACAGCAAAAATATATATTTTGTTCCGATGCGGCAGGATGACTATGTAAATAAGCCCAATTCCATAGTTGCCGATTTTTCAAAGACATACGATGCGGCAGTCACGGCACTTGCAGGCGTGCAGCTTGAACCGTTACTGCTTTGACTTTTTATCTCGGTGCGTCGGGTTTCACACTCGGCGCATTTTTGCATATATTAAGCGGCAACTGTCAAATATATTACAGTTCTCTGCGTTTCATACAAAAAGAATCACAGGCACAGGCATGCATTTGATTTTCAGACTATTGAAAAAACTGTAATTTTTTGTTATACTAAGATGTATTAAATTCGGGGAGTATGTTATTTATGTTGAATTTTCGTCCTCCCGTACTCGAGGACAGGCAGTGGGTTGCACCCATTATCAGCAAAGCCAAACGCTTCGGCTGTGATTACAGCTTCGGTGATATGTATATATGGAAAAATATCTACAATATCCGCATAGCACATGTTGACGGATTCCTGCTTTCAATAAACGGCGGCGATAAACCTGTTTACAGTTTTCCCGTCGGTGACGGAGACCTTAAAAAGGCGATAGAAAGCCTTATAGAGGATTCTGAAAAATACGGTACGGGTCTTGCAATGTTTGGACTTAATAACGAATGTGTTAAAAAGGTAGAGAAACTTTTTCCCGATACCTTTGATTTTGAACCGATGAGAGACAGCTATGATTATATCTACCTCTCGAGTGACCTTATCGACCTGCCGGGGAAAAAATATCACGGTAAACGCAATCATATTGCTGCTTTCAAGCGTGACAATGATTGGAGTTATGAGCCGATAACGGCGGAAAATATTGATGAATGTCGAGCGATGAACGCCGATTGGGAGCGTCTCAACAGAGAAAAAGACCCCGATGCAATAGACGATGAGTTGGATGCCATAAATTTAAGCTTTGACAATTACTTTTCCCTCGGCTTTGTCGGCGGTTTGATAAGGGCAGGCGGCAGGGTGGTGGCGTTCACTTTCGGCGAAGAAATGAACCCCGAGGTTTTCTGCACCCATGTCGAAAAGGCTTATGCCGATATAAGAGGCGCTTATCCGATGATTAACCGTGAGTTTGCGGCAAATGCACTTTCGGGATATAAATATATCAACAGAGAAGATGACACGGGTTCGGAGGGGCTGCGTAAAGCTAAACTCTCTTATTATCCCGACATCCTGCTTGAAAAATATATGGCAAGGGCAAAGAGATGACATTTTCAGTTGCTTCGAACAATGATATATCAGAGCTTTCAAAATTGTGGCGAACCTGCTTTGGCGATACAAGTGAGTATGTTGCCGCTTTTATGAATGATTGCTTTGAACCGCAGAATACCATCGTTGTTCGTGAGGACGGTGTTATATGCTCTGCACTCTATCTGATTGACGGCAAGGTGAGAATCTCGGATGAGTATTTCGATGCGGCTTATCTCTATGCGGCCTGTACTCATCCCGATTATCGCTCGAGAGGGTTTATGGGTACAGCACTTGATTTTGCCGAACTGAAGTGTGAAGAGAAAGGACTTGATTTCATCTGTCTTGTCCCGGCCGAAGAAAGTCTGTTTAATTATTATTCGAACTTTGGGTATGCAATATCATTTGAAGAAAAGGTGCTTACACTCAGCCGCAAACAACTTGAACTGCTCTCAAACAGGAGTGTTCGTATCGGAGTGCCCGATGCCGATGATATATCGTCGGTTTTCACTGATATGCTTTTGGGCGGAGACTGTTTTGTTTGGGAAACGGACAAGCTTAGCTATGCGATAAAAGAAAACGCCAATGCCGAGTGTGAAATAACCGCCGCATTTTCGTCCGGAGTCTGTACGGCATATGCTCTTTTTTATCACGAGGATGGTTGCACGGTTGTGCGTGAATGTGCATCGGTAAAAGGTCGCTTTTCGGATCTCGCCTCGGCGTTGCTCTCCAAAAGCACGGACAACAGCTTTAAGTTCAGACTTCCGTTGTCTTATCCGCTTTCTGCGGACAGTTTTGATGTGCGTTGTAGCGCAATGCTTTTGCCACTCAACACAAAATCCCGTGAGGCGATTATACACATAAAAAATGCCTATATGGGCTTTACTCTCGGATAAAATAAGGAGAAAAGATATGATATATATTTTCCTTGCAAACGGATTTGAAGAGGTTGAGGCACTTGCCACTGTCGATGTGCTCCGCAGAGCATCCCTTAATGTAACCATGGTAGGTGTCGGCTCGGATGTTATAACGGGTGCTCACGGAATGAGTGTGGTCTGTGATGCTGTTGACAGTGAAGTTTCTCCGAATGAGAAGCTCAAGGCCGTTATCCTGCCCGGCGGTATGCCCGGGACACTCAATCTTGAACATTCCGAAACGGTCAATGCATTTGTTGACTATGCAGTAGAGCATGATAAGCTCATTTGTGCCATATGCGCCGCACCGTCTATTCTCGGACATAAAGGTCTTTTGAGAGGGAAAACAGCTGTCTGTTTTCCCGGTTTCGAGAGCGAGCTTGAAGGTGCAACGCTGTCGGATTCGTTTGTAGTAACAGACGGAAATATAATAACCGCCAAGGGTATGGGGAGTGCCGTCAAATTCGGTATAGCCATCGGTATAAAATTTGTCGGTGAAGAAAAAATGAGAAAAATCGAGGAGTCGCTTCAATGCTCCTGAATGATGATATAAAGTCGAGCAAGTCTGCCCTGCGTTCTGAATTTAAAAAGCTCAGAACTCAAATAAGCGCAGAAGAAAAGCAAAAGCTCGATGAAAGTATATTTTATCGTCTTACCGGTCTTCGTCAATACCGTGAATGTGAAACGCTGTTTATCTATGTTTCGGGTTCAATCGAGGTCGATACACACAGAATCATAGAGGACGCTTTCAAACGTTCAAAACGGGTTGCTGTGCCACGCTGTGTTTCAGGTGAGTGTGAAATGGAGTTTTATAATATAACTTCTTTCGACGATCTTGAAATCGGAGCATATGGTATACTTGAACCGGTTGTGTCACGATGCAGAGTGGTTGAAGATTTTAATTTAGGACTCTGCGTTGTGCCGGCACTGGCATTTGATGAAAAAGGTTATCGCCTCGGCTTCGGCAAAGGCTATTATGATAGATTTTTATCGCATTTCGCAGGCGATACCGTTGGCTTGTGCTATGAATCCTGTATTCGTGCCGAGCTTCCGAAAGACTGTTTTGACAGGCGTGCGGATACAGTAGTCAGCGAAAAAAGGGTAATTTCAAACGGTTGAGAGGAGTTACATATGAAAAGAACACTCAAACTTTATAACGACCAGAATTCGGGTTCGATCCCCGGAACACCCGACAGAAGAGAAAAGGTCAAGAATTTTGTTGTCCATATTGATGAGGACGACACCGGTATTGTACCCGAGCAGGATGAAACTCCCGCTTACAAAGGTGAGGTGTATTTTTCGAGCCGTTCGGCAAGAAAACAGTCTAACGGCACAAACGGTACTGCCACAACAGCGACCAAGAACAAAACGGACAAGTCGCTTGACATTTTGGTTCTCACGGCTTTCATTGCGGTAATAGTTGCTATAGCTGCTTGTTTTTCGATTATAGCTATCTCGTGCATTAACGATGTTATTGCAATAAATCGCAGCAACGATATAGTGACCGTTAACATTCCCCAAAACGCCACAACCAACGATATTATCAATATCCTTGACGACAACGGACTTATTAAGAATAAGACGTTCTGTAAGTTCTTTTATAAGCTGTCCTCCGCTGCAAAGGGTACGGGTATGGAGAGCGGACTTAACGCTTTTCAGAAGTTCGGTTATAAACTAAAGGTTCTTTTTGTAGGTCCTCCACAGCCGGAATATATAAGCGGTGTTTATTATCTCCAGGCGAGTATGGGTGTTGAGGGTATGCTGAATGAGTGCAGGGCGGTTCAGGCAGGTCCCGATACCGTTACGCTTGTGTTCCCGGAAGGTTGGTCGATTCCTCAGATAGCCGCAAGACTTGAGGAATACGGCGTTTGTACCTCGACTTATTTCTATCAGGCTTTGTCCGAGTCGGAGTTTGATTATTCCGTGCTTTCGTCAATAGAGGATAGCGAGAGCAGAACTTATCGCCTTGAGGGATATCTCTTCCCGTCAACTTATGATTTCTTCGAGGGAGAGAGTGCCAATATGGCAATACGCCGTTTCCTCGACGCTTTCACAAATGTCTGGACTGACGAGTATGACAAGCGTGCAAAGGAACTCGGATATTCTGTCGATGAAATTATCACCATAGCCTCGATAATTCAGCGTGAGGCGGCGGATGACAGCCAGATGAACCTTATTTCCGCTGTTATACACAACCGTCTGAAAAATCCCACACAGTCTAACGGCAGACTTGAGTGCGATTCAACCAAGGATTACATCAAGAAGTATATCACTCCGATAACCGATGTAAATCTTGTCAAAAAGTATGCCGATGCTTACAATACCTATTCGGCACAGGGACTTCCTCCCGGACCGATATGCAATCCCGGTGAGGCGGCTATAAAGGCGGCGCTTTATCCGTCAAACAAGAGCTATTATTACTTCTGCCACGATAAATTCGGCAACATCTATATGGCGAAAACAAAGAGCGAGCACGATGCAAATGTCTTGAAGGCGTTCAGCCAGAACTAAAAAACGGGGAGCAGGCGGCAGCTTGCTCCTTTTGCTAAGGAGAAGAAAATGGAGATAAAAAGACCCGAAATACTTGCCCCTGCCGGCGATATGGTGCGTCTTAAAACGGCGGTGTATTATGGTGCAGATGCCGTGTATATCGGCGGTTCACGCTTCGGTATGCGTGCCGCACCGAAGAACTTTTCGGACAGCGAGCTTGAAACAGCGGTAAGCTTTGCCCACAGCAACGGTGTCAAGGTGTATCTTACTTGCAATATAATCCCGAACACGGCTCAATTGTCCGAATTGCCGGGCTTTTTTGAAGTTGTAAATAACGCAGGAGTCGATGCTCTGATAATTTCAGACCTCGGAGTGCTCTCCTGTGCCAAAAAATATGCGCCGAATATACCTATACATATTTCCACGCAGACGGGTGTTGCAAACTCTGAGTCCGCCAGGATGCTTTTTGATCTCGGCGCAGAGCGTATCGTTCCTGCCCGTGAGCTGTCACTTGAAGAGCTTACAGACCTCAGAGCCAAGATGCCAAAAGAAATGGAGATAGAGTGCTTTGTTCACGGTGCAATGTGCGTGTCATATTCGGGGCGATGCCTTATCTCAAACTATCTGACAGACAGGCACTCTAATAAGGGTGAGTGTTCACAGCCCTGTCGCTGGACATATAGTATTATGGAGAGTACCCGTCAGGGCGAATACTTCCCCGTGGAAGAGACCGAGAGCGGAACATATATTATGAACTCAAAGGATATGTGCATGATTGAGCATATTCCGGAGCTTGTGAATGCAGGTATAACGAGCTTCAAGATTGAAGGCAGAGCAAAGACGGAATACTACACTGCCGTTACTACAAACGCATACAGGAGCGCGGTAGATGAGTATATGCTTGCTCAGTCGGACAGCTTTACGCCGTCTGATTGGATAAAAGATGAGGTATATAAGATAAGTCATCGGGACTACTGTAGCGGTTTTTTCTTCGGCTCACCCCGGGACGACGCACAGATATACTACAAAGGTGGATATGTGCGTGACTGGGAGGTTTCCGCTATCGCTGTCAAGAGTGAAAAAGGAACGCTTACTGTCAGCCAGCGTAACCGATTTTTCGAGGGCGATGAGCTTGAAATTATGAACAAAGGCTCCGCACCAACTGTCATAACCGTGAGAAATCTCAAAAATTCTCTCGGAGAGTCTGTTGACAATGCGCCGAACCCCATGGCGGAGTTTTCCTTTGACTGCGATGTGAATGTACCCGAGGGCGCATTTATTCGTAGAAAAACCGATAAAAAATAATCCTGTAGCCGCACGCTGTGGTATTTTGTGGCTCTTTTGTGTCAATGCTAAGACAAAGGAGTTGATTTAATGCCCAGGCGTGCGGTCGTTGTGTTTTTTATAATTTGTATTTTTATGGGTGTGGTGAGCCTAAAACTCATAAACCTGTCAACGGGTCTTGAGACCACAGCGGGGAATGTCAAGAATTCGCGCAGTATTACTCTTTCCGATCTCGGTGCGCCGATATATGACTGCAAGGGGAGATTTATTACAAATTCCGCACAGGTGCATTATGCGGCCGTTAAGCCTGATTCACAAGCACTCGCAGCGTTGCGTGATGTAGTCAGTGCGGATGAATTTGAATCGGTTCGTGAAAAATTAGGAAAAGGTAAGCCTGTTGCGATTAGGGTTCTGCAACCTCTAAGTGTCGATAATATAAAGAACATTACCGTGAACACAAGATATTCCGTTCGTCAACCTGCGGCTCACCTTATCGGTTATACCGATTCGGATGACAATGGTGTTTGCGGCATTGAAAAGTCGTTTGAGAGTATATTTAAAAATAACCGTCAAAGTGTCAGTGCTGTGTTTGCGGTTGATGCTTACGGCAATACGATGAGTGGAGCCGAGGTAACGGCACGAACAGATGGAGATTACGGCGAATCGGGAGTATATCTCACAATCGACCTCGATATACAGAAAATCGTCGAGGAATGTATGGATTCCTGCGGCGTTGAACTCGGAGCGGTGGTTGTTATTGAACCGAAAACGGGCGCAATCCGAGCCTGTGCAAGCCGCCCTACATTTGAACCGTCCGAACCTGCAAAGAGCCTTGAAGATGCAAATTCGCCGTTCATAAACAGAGCCTTATCCGCTTTTACTGTCGGCTCTGTCTTTAAACCTGCCATAGCGGTCGCATCACTTGAACAGGGCGTTAATCCGTATGCGACCTACGAGTGTACAGGAAGTATAAAGGTAGGGAATACCGAGTTCGGCTGTTATGAACACAGGGCACACGGAAAAGTGGATATGTGCGGAGCACTTGAAAAGTCCTGCAATGCTTATTTCATCAACCTTGTTCAAAATCTTGACAGACAACAGCTTATATCAACTCTTGCGTCATTGGGGTTTGGCGAGAAAATCGATTTTTGTGACGGTATCGGTTCGGCAGCAGGGTACTTACCCGATAGCACAGAGCTTGATTCCGGAGCAGCTGTTGCCAATCTTGCATTCGGTCAGGGTAGTCTTACGGCAACTCCCGTGCAAATGGCGGCGTATATGTCGGCTATCGCAAACGGCGGTGTTTATATCACACCGTATCTTGTTGAAAAGGCGATAGACGGTGAAACGGTAACGGTCGAACACACGAAAAAAGCAGGAGAGCATATTATAAGTGAGCAGACAGCAACGCTTGTGTCAAAGTTTCTCAAAAGTGCAGTGGAAAACGGCAACGGAAACGGCGCAAAACCCGATTCAACCACTGCTGCCGGCAAAACCGCAACTGCACAGACAGGAAAAACAGAGAACGGACAGGAACTTTATAACACCTGGTTTGCGGGATGGTTTCCGGCGGAAGAGGCACAGTATGTGATAGCGGTTTTGAAAGAGAGGGGAGCGGGCGGTGCATCCGACTGTGCACCGGTATTTAAGGCTATAGCTGATAAAATCTGCGAAAATATCAATATGTCTCGGTAAAATAAATTTACGAATTGTAAGAAAAAACAGTGTAAAAAAATAGTTGAAAAATATTGAAAAAACTTTGAAAAAACGCTTGACATCCATGCCCCCTTTTGCTATAATAGACAGCGTTCTGAGGGACACGGAGATACGAACTCGGAGATACGATTTGCGAGAGTGGCGGAATCGGCAGACGCGCACGTTTGAGGGGCGTGTGGT
>CAZFZW010000010.1:0-20288 GCA_964523465.1 uncultured Clostridium sp.
ACAGCATGAAGGTCGCATTCTGCACTCTCGGGTGCAAGGTAAATCAATATGAATCGCAGTCCATAGAGCAGGCACTTATCAGGCGTGGGTTTGAATGTGTCGGCTCAGGTGAGGATGCGGATATATACATCGTAAACTCCTGCACCGTCACTGCTGAGAGCGACAGAAAAACAAGGCAGAATGTGCGGCACCTGAAAAAGCTGCATCCCGATTCGGTAATAGTGCTCACAGGCTGTATGCCACAGGCATTCCCCGAGGACGCAAGACTTTTGGAGCAGGCCGACATTGTCACGGGAAATCGATTGAACAAAGATATTCCCGACATGATTGATGAATTTTTCCGCACGAGAGAGAGAATAGTCAGAATAGTTCAGCATGAAAACGGCGAGAAATTTTCAAGCGAACTTATCGAGGATTTTCGTGAGCGAACAAGAGCAACGGTCAAAATTGAGGACGGCTGCAACCGTTTCTGCTCCTACTGTGTCATTCCCTATGCCAGGGGCAGGGTGCGTTCAAAGCCGCTTGAGGATATAAAAAAAGAGATTGCATCCCTTGAAAAGAAAGGCTTTTCGGAGATAGTTCTCGTTGGCATAAATCTCTCGGCATACGGCACAGACTGCCAAAAGAGCATCTGCGATGCAGTCGAATGTGCAGCCTCCTTTGAGGGCATAAAGAGAGTGCGTCTCGGCTCGCTCGAGCCCGACCACATGACACCCGAAGTGACCGCAAGACTTGCAAAATGCGAAAAACTCTGTCCGCAGTTTCACATTTCACTGCAAAGCGGCTGTGACCGCACATTAAAGCGCATGAACCGCCACTACACCGCCGCCGAATATGAGCAACTGTGCGAGAGACTTCGCCGCGATTTCAAAGATACCACGCTGACAACCGATGTCATGGTCGGATTTTCCGGCGAGACGCAGGAGGATTTTGACGAATCGGTAAGCTTCGTCAAAAAGATAGGCTTTGAAAAGGTTCATGTATTCCCCTACTCACGCAGAGCCGGCACAAGGGCAGCGGAGTTTCCCGAGGTCGTTCCGAACGCCGAAAAGGAACACAGAAGCCGTGAAATGATAGCGGCGGCAAAAGAGATAAGGGATGAATTTTTAAAGTCACAGATAGGCAAAGTTGTGGAAGTTTTGTTTGAAGAGCGTCTCAGAGATGGCAGCATTCAGGGCTACACGGCAAATTATACCCCTGTCAGAGTTCAGTCGAGCTGCACGCACGGTCTTAAGAAAGTTAAGATAACCGCCGTGGGCGAGGATTGGTGCGAGGGCGAGATAACAGAATAAATCAAAAATTAAAACAACAAGGTCATCCGCAAAACAACGGATGACCTTGTATTTATTCACTTCAAAAACTTTCTCAGCTTTTTGCTCAGTCTTATTCGGTAAAATGTTATAAGCTTTGACAGGGCGTAATCATAAAATATAAAGGTGACTATCGCCATAATCAAAAGTACGAGCAACCCCCATTTGCCGAAAAAGTCCGGCATATCAAGGTCAACCCCCATAAACTTTGCCATCAGATAATATGAGACGCTCATCACCGCAGCAAATGTCGCTATCTTCACGGCATATTCCGCCGCTCTCGGCAGCTTACTTTCAAGAACGGATTTGAGCACCGGATAGTAACCGAAAAACACGGTATAAACTATCGCAACTTCCTTGTTCGGCACAATTATCAGCGAAAGTACGGACACCGCCGCCCACACTCCGAGTGCCCATTTACGGTCTATCTCAATAACTATGACCGCCACAAACAGTCCTGCTATTGCAGGCAGAGCAAGTTCAAGGCTCGGAATGACCGAAATAAGTGCCATAAGAGCAACAGAAAGCGCCGAAAATACGGCGCTGAGTGCTATTTTTGATGTTTTCTTAATTTTTCCTGTCATGTATTATCGCCTCAACAGCAGGGTATCAGGTCGCCGCCCATACATTCGCAGCAGCAGTCCGCACACAGCAGACCAGAGCAGACATCACACGCATCGCAACCCTTTGAGGAATTTCGGGTGTTTCTGAAGCCGCCACTCCTAGATGAGTCGATATTCGCCTTTGCCGCAGCATATTCTCTGTTGTTCGGATCCATCTGACACGCACGGTCGAAATTCTCCGCCGCATAGTCGAGCCAGCCTCTCCTCTGCTGTGCCGCTCCCTTGAGATAATACCACTCCGCAGTTCTCGACTGCTCGGGGATACCATCAAGGAGCACAAGCGCATCCTCAATCCTGCCCGAGCGAATCTTTTCTCTTATATCCAAAAGATCGGAGGCTCTGCGGCTGTATCTGTCAGACTGTGAAGAACTTGAGGACGAGCCGCCGAGACCGCCACGGAGCATAACTATCTCGTCATAAGCGTTATTGAGCTCCTGCATTTTGTTGTCATCGGACGAGTCGGCATATTTTCTCGCAAGCTCACGATAAGCATTTCTAATCTGCTCATCACTTGCGGTATCCGGTACTCCGAGAACCGAAAACGGATTTTTCTTCATTCTTCACACTCCTTTTCTTTTTTCAACACCTGAGTCTGTGCCGCCAACATACCGTCACAGACCACATTTTCTATTATATCCGAAAAGCGGTTAAATTTAAGCAACGAAAGTGCCCTCTCCGTCTCACCTGCGGTGAGGTCAAGGCGTTCTTTGACAAAGGCGTTAAATTCATCACTCAAGACACTTTCTTTTGTCGGAAACTTTGATTTAAGCGGATTAAACGAGCCGCTTTTTATATCCTTTTCAATGTCGTCCACGGCATCGAGCAGATAAATCCATCTGCCCAGAAGATAGCCGAAACGCCAGAGTTGCATCTTGTCCTCGCCGTAATAACCCTGCGAAAAAATTGCCGCAAGCATCTTGCCCGATGGGTCTGCCGCCTCATCAAGCGAGGCAGTGCCGGACTGCTCTATTTTCTGCTGCTCTTTCATAGCACCCGCAATCGCCCTGTCAAGCATCTCCTGTCTGAGTGCCGCCTTGCGGTGCATGAGCGAGAGGGCAGGCTGAATAAGTCTACAAGCGAGCTTTTTGAAAAATCCGCCGTCTGCAATATCGTCCATAAGCTTATAATACGAAACTATCACGACCATATCCGCACTGCGTTCAAGTTCGGCGGTCTCGGTGCATTTGAGACATTTTTTTGCAGGATTTATGCAACAGTGGCCCTTTTCAAATGCGGAACACTCATCCTGCATGGCAAGTCTGACTATTGAAAGAAAAGTGAAATCATAGCTCAAAAGCAGACGGGCCAGAGGAGTATAGAGCTTGCCGAGCACACGACATTCGGAACAGTAAACGCCCCTGTACAGCTCATAATCCTTCATCTTCAGCTCGGGCTTGAAAGCCTTTATATAGCCTGTCATCTTTTCCTCCGAAATATCAGAATATCTGTTTTCATTATTTTATCGCATCTGTGCTGTGAAACGGTTAACGCAATGTAAACTTTTAAGAAAAAGCGGAATTTATCCCTTGAAATAATGCTTTTTCAGGTGTCTGACTGCCTTACCGTAACCCTCAAAGCCGAAACCGATATAAGTTCTGACGCAGGCAGGTGAAATAAACGAGTTCTCTCTGAAGTCCTCTCTTGCGCTGATATTTGACAGATGAACCTCAACCGCAGGAAGTCCGACAGCCTTTAAAGCATCGTGAATTGCAATGCTTGTGTGTGTATATGCACCGGGATTGATTATTATCGCATCGGCCTTCTCATAATAAGCCTGCTGGATAATGTCTATCAATGTACCCTCGTGATTTGACTGGAAGAACTCGGCCTCCATACCGTTTTCTTCACAGCAATCCCCGATATACTTCACCAGGTCGTCATAAGTCTGTCTGCCGTAAATATCCGGCTCTCTTATGCCGAGCATATTCATATTCGGGCCGTGGATAACATAAACTTTCATTTCGTATCTTCCTTTCAGATTTGAATTGATTTATTACGCTTTCAGTGCTAAAATTAGACTGACAATACTGAACAAAAGGAGCTAAAAAAATGATTCATTCAATCGAAAATGAATTTTTAAAAGTGAGTGCGGAAACTGCCGGTGCACAGTTGAGTTCAATCATACTCAAAGACGGCGGTAAGGAATTCCTCTGGCAGGGCGATGTGTCCGTCTGGTACGGCAGAGCACCCGTGCTCTTTCCCGTTATCGGTCAACTGCTCGACGGCAAATTCCGCTACAACGGCAAAGAATACGAGATGCCCAAGCACGGTTTTGCACGCCACTCGGAATTTGCATTAAAAGAGATAAGCGGTGAGAGCATGACCTTCTCTCTTTGCTCAGTCGATGAGACGAAAAAGTGCTATCCCTTTGATTTTGAGTTGCTGATAAAATACACCGTTTGCAAAAATGCTGTCCGTTGCACGAGCACCGTCATCAACAACACAGACGGCGAGATGTTCTTCTCTATCGGTGCACACCCCGGCTTCAACTGCAACATCGGCAGTACGATAGAGTTTGACAAGGCGGAAAGAGCGAACACACTGAGAATCGACTCAGACTCCATTCTCATGGACGAAACTTTCCCCGTTGAATGGCAGGACGAAAAGACAATCAAAATCACCGAGCATACTTTTGACAAAGATGCGCTGATTTTTGCCTCGCTCAATTCGGAAAGTCTCACCCTGACCGCTGAGGACAGAAAGATAAAATTCACCTACGGCAAAGTCCCCTACTTCGGAATCTGGGCAAAGCCAAACGCACCGTATGTCTGCCTTGAGCCGTGGTTCGGCGTAAACGACAGCTACGACAGGAAATCATCCATTGCCCAAAAGCAGGGCATTGTCAAGCTTGAAAAGGGCGAAAGCTTTGCTTTCGACTGGACTGCCGAGCTTGAGGGTTAAAACACACAAGTCCATAAGCCGCCGATATTCTCGGCGGTTTTTTTATGCCTTGAAACGGTAGCCTGCGCCCCAAACAGTCTCAATATACTGCGGATTCGAGGTGTCCGCCTCAATCTTATCACGGATGCGGTTGATGTGAACAGTGACAGTCGATGTCTCTCCGATGGCATCAAGACCCCAGATTTTATCGAAAATTTCATCCTTGCTGAAAACAACATTCGGGTTTGACGCAAGGAAAACGAGCAGGTCAAATTCTTTGTTTGTAAGCGTAGCCTCACTGTCATTGACAAACACACGGCGTGCATGGGTGTCAATCGAAAGCTTGCCGACATTGATAACATAATCGACAGGCTCTTCCCCTTTTGAGGTAAGCCGCTCATAGCGTGCGATATGTGCCGTCACACGGGCAACAAGCTCAGAGGGGCTAAACGGCTTTGTGATATAATCATCCGCACCAAGACCCAGACCTCGTATCTTGTCTATCTCCTCTTTCTTTGCAGAGACGAGAAGCACCGGGCACTCTTTATGCTTTCTTATCTGGCGGCAAACCTCAAAGCCGTCAATACCCGGCAGCATGACATCGAGTATAACAAGGTCAAACTCCTCACCGAGTGCCTTGTCAAGTCCGCTCCTGCCGTCAAACTGCATTTCAACGGTATAGCCGTTTGCCTCGAGATAGTCACGCTCAAGTTCCGCAATGCTCTTTTCGTCCTCGATGACGAGTATCTTTTTGTTCATTATTATTCCTCCTGTAAAGGCAAAGTTACACTTATGCCTTTGGTAGATCTATTACAACAGCAAGACCTCCGAGCTCACTGTTTTCCGCTTTTATCGTTGCACCGTGTCGGTCGGTTATCTGCTTTGTTATCGAAAGACCGAGGCCGCTGCCTTTCTTTGCTCCCGTGCGTGCCTTGTCGCTGCGATAGAAAGTCTCGAATATTTTCTCTTTTTCATCATCGGGCACGCCCTGTCCGTTATCCTCAAGACAAATTCGGACACCGCTGCTATCCGATTCCGAAACAGTCAGTCTTATTTCACCGTAGCGGTCAGGCGACGCATATTTACGGCTGTTGTCCACAAGATTTCTGATGACACGCTTAAACTGTGCCGGGTCGATGTTTATCATCACATCCGATTCACACTCAAAACGATAAGTGAAATTCGTCTGCGACTCGCCGAGTGCTCGGGAAAGCTGGTCGGTACATTCATCGAAAAATTCTTTGGCATTTATCTTTTCAAAATAGAACGGCACTTTATCAAGACTGAGCTTGGAGAGCATGGAAAGCTCCGAAACGAGAGTATCCATATCCTCTGCCGTGTCGTAAATTACTCTTGCATAACGCATTTTCTTCTCATCGGTATCGGCTATTCCGTCAAGTATGCCCGAGGCATAGCCTTTTATCGTAGTCAAAGGTGTGCCGAGGTCATGAGATATACCCGCAACCATCTGGGTACGGTTTTCTTCATATTTTTCCTTTTGCTCTGCGGATTCTTTCAGGCGGCGACGCATTTCATCAAAGTCGGCACAAACCTGTCCTATCTCGTTTTTGGAGCTGTAAGGTATCTGATAGTCAAGATTGCCGTCACGCAGCTCATGTGTCGCCACACTGAGTGTCTGCATAGGCTTGACTATGGTTCTGAGCATAATGACAATGATAATGGAGTTTGTGATTATTATTGCAATAACGGCGATTATTACCGCAACGGTTATTATATTGCCGCCCTTGAGCGAGAGAAGATAACCGTTTAAATTTATCTTTGAATCGACAACGGCACGCAGGTTCTTATTGACCGCAACAGTCTTTACCGTACCCTCGTTTTCGATTTCAAACACATTAGTTATGACCGTGCCTTTAGCTCCCGAGGTGACAAACGACTCTTTAATATCGCTCAGGCTCTTGCCGCAAATATCGAATGTGCTGTCGAGCATATTATAAGTGTCTGCGCCGACAGTCTTATATATTATCTCGTCATCCGCAATAATAAGAATCTGTGCTCCGTTGTCCTCTATCTCCGAACAGGAGAGAAGAACATCATTATCTATATACTTTTCCATGCCCGAGTGGGATTGTGTTATGCCCTCTCTGAGCGGCTCGATTTTGCGGCTGTCCATCTTGCTGATAAAGTCGGATTCATCCGTATTTTTCATCGCATCCTCAAGCTCGGAGACTTCAAACTGCGTATTATACATCAAAAACGAGCCGAAGGTCGGATCAAAGTCCACATCCGAAGTGGAAAAATATGTTATCACAGCACTGGTGATGCTCAGTGTGATAACTATTATGATAACCGGAACGATTATCATCAGCATATTTGAAATAACAAGCTTGTTTCTTATCGACATGTTTCGAAACAAGGGATCACTCCTTTATTTTTGCAAAGGTTTTCCTCTGCGGTCAATACGGAATATCAGTGCATATGCGGTCTAAAATAAGACGGGTGATGATATTGAAAAAATTTTTTCGTTACGCTTTCGTGTTCCTGCTCGGTGCGGTTATGTATAATCTCATAGAAGTGATGTTCAGGGGGTACACCCACTGGTCGATGTCAATAGCCGGAGGGTCGGTACTGCTCATATTCTACATTCTCTCCCCGGAGCTTGGCAGACTGCATCCGATAATAGGAGGGGTGACAGGGGCTTTGGTAATAACCTCAATCGAGCTTATCGTGGGGGTGATATTCAACATTTATCTCGGGGCGAACGTATGGGACTACTCCGATATGCCGATGAATTTCCTTGGGCAGATTTGCCTGCCGTTTTCGGCGGCATGGTTTTTGCTGTACTTTCCGGCACAGTTTATCTGCACGGCACTGCACAGAAAATTTGAAAAAGCTGAGAATCAGTTGGAGGATATATAATTCTCTATACCCTCAACGGTCGCCTGTGCAAGCTTGTCCTGCACTGAATTTGACCACAGGAGCTTGCACTCGTTGATATTGCTGACAAAGCCGTATTCTATAAGCACGGCAGGACACTCCTCGATTCTCGTGACCTTGAACGGATACATATTCGTTCCCCTGTCAATCTTATTGAGGACGGTAGATGTCGAGCCTGCATATATGCTCTTTTTATAAGTAGAGACTAGGCTGTTGTGTATTGCAGAGGCGAGTGGATACGAATATGCCTGATAATAATATGCCGAAGTTCCCATGGGCGTTGCACTCTCACTCGAATCACAGTGAACGGCAATGAACATATCGGGATTCTTTGTCCTTGCCGCATTCACACGGTAGTCGAGCGAATAGTAAGTATCATCAGAGCGTGTCATAATGACCTTTGCGCCCTTTGCCTCAAGCTTTGATTTTATCTTTTGGGCAAGGAGCAGGTTTATCTGCTTTTCGTATTTCTTCGAGCTGTCAGGATTATATGCACAAATAGCACCCGAATCCGTGCCGCCGTGGCCTGCATCAAGCATAATAACACTGCCCTTCAAAGTCTGAGAGGGCTTTGCCTTGACGGTGAGCGTAAGACAGCCGTCGGAGGTATAATTTATCACAAAGCCGTAAAACCTGCCTGCGTTTTTGAGGGTCATACGCAGTGTGAGGGTGCTCTCGGAACTGTTGGGTATCCACTCAACGGATGAAATTATCGAACTGCCCGAAACATCCACCTTGCCTGTGACATTGGAAGTGTAAGAGAAAACAAGGTCGAGATATTTTCCGTTAAACGAGCTTACCGCATAGAGCGAGCCTCCCGATGCCTGCGCCTGCGGAATATAAGACTGATTCTTGACGCCGATATTAAACGGTGCTTTCCACAGCATACCGAATTTTATCGTCGTGCCCTCTGTACTCGACGAGCTTGAGACGACAGACACTTTATTTTGCGGAAGATTATAGCCCGATGATATAAGTTTCGCCTTGCTTGCAAGGATATTTCTGCCGCTTGCAAGGCGGTAATATTTACTGCCGCCATAGGTATATTCACTCGATATATAATCAAATGTACCTGCCGGAAGCGGCGAGCTGTACGGCACGCAGTCATCGACAACATTTGCCGGCATCGTCTCACAAAGCGAAGTTATCTCACACATTTTGGACTTGCCGGATACACCTGCATAGCTGTAAGGCGTCAGCATTTTTGACGGGTCGAAATCAACACCCGTGCTCGAGCCTGTCGATGAGGTTGACCCCGTAGTTCCCGTGTTGCCCTCGGTCGTGCTTTCAGTCGTAGTCTGAGAAGTGGACGGTGCGGTGGTATCGGGAGTCGGAGTGGGAGCGGGAATCACCGCACTGACACTCACACTCGCACCGCTCGCCGTTGCGGAAATACCGTTAAAGCTCGCATACACCTTTATTCTGCCGAGCGACTGAACCTTTGATTTGCTTGCAGGGAGAGTGAATTTGCCGCTGTAGACGGCAAAATCCGAATTGTCGTCAAGCATAGTGCCATCTTCATCCTCAACAACATTCGAGAGTTGTTTGAGCGTTATCTTCATATCTCCGAGCGTTGCCGTGACAGTAGCACCCTTGAGTGCAGTAGCCTTGACGGTTATGCTGCTGCCGCCCGGTGCTTCGACCGTCTGCGACGGTGAGACTGTGCCGAGTATCTTTATTTCATATGTAACGGTATATTTATGTGTTTTACCCTTGTGTTCAAATTCAAACTCGTTTTTGCCGACTTTAAGCTCGACTTCAAACGAAAAGTCACCGTTTGCCTCACGCTCAACTGCCTTGCCGTTTAATTTAAGTTCACTCAGAGGACTGCTTGAGCCGGTAAAGGTGAGCTTTGATTCATTGGTCTTTTTGCTCGTATCGCTGAAATTTTTCAGCTCAAAATCTTTCTCGAGTTCCTCACGATTTTTGTCCGCCATATACTTGAGCACAACAGATGCGACCGAATTATCGGAGAGGAAAAAGTCATAATCATACATAATATTGCCGCAGCAGGAATCGAGCGTTGCACAGGAATCGAGCTGCTCTGTTATCAGCATTGCACCGTCCGCACCGCTGTCGGAGAGCAAATCCGCTCTTATTGATGCGGCAAACGAAAGTGAATTTAGGCGAGCCGTATCGTTTATCAGCTCGAGCGTATCGGTATAACTCTCCCCTGCCGACTGTTTGTCCGTCGGGAGGCTTATGAGAAAATCGGAATAATCAACACTTAGCAGTGCCGCTATATCCGAAGCATTTGAAGAATCCACGGCAAACGCCGCACTGACATTTGCACGCTTACTACGCAAAGCGGAGAGGGCGGATTTTGCACTGTCTAAAGTCATTTTCCCGAGGAACGCAAAGCAGTCGAAATCAACCTTTTCAAGTGCGGAAAGTTCTGTGTTTCCAAAACTTACGCCGCTGTACGCAACGGCAACATAGAGTCCCTGCTCCTTTGCTTTTTGTGCAAGCACGCCGAGGATGTTTATAACCCCATCGGTGCAGGCAAGCTCGTTTTTATCGGGCACACTGACAAACACCGTGTCAAAACCCTTATCCTTAATATTTGTCGCAATCTTTTCGAGTGCTGCAATGTTTGACTCAACGGTTGCGGAAGCGGAAAGGCCAAGTTTATCTCCAGTCAAAAACACCGCTTTCATCTCGGCAGGACGGACGGCGTTCAAAGTCGGCATTTTGTCGTCACCGTCATCGGGACTTTGTGTCACTTCGGGAGATGAGCCTTTGATAAAAGCGAGCACCTTATCCGGCCCGACAAGCAATGCACTCACGGCAATGCTCATCAACAGCACCACAGCTATTGACATAATAATTACAGCATTCTTCCTGCCCTTTGTCATATCTCTTCCTCCGACGAAAAACGGCATAATACACCTAATTTAATCTATTATAACATACTTTTCAGATTTTGCATTTCTTTTTTTAAGTTTTCATTATTTTCCTGTTCATAGATATATGAATATGAAAAGAGTGCAAAACCACCGTAATTTCGGAGTTTTCTGACAGCAGTGAGCTGACGGGCGAGAATGTCGGAGCTTTGCTTCCACTCATCCGCTCCCGAGCGTGCGTTTTTGTCGGTTTTTCCGCATTTATAAGCCGCCAATCCCCAGACAAGCTTAACTCCTTTTGACAGCTCCGCCCAGCGTTTGGTTATATCCGAAAAAGGCAGGGATTCATTATTAAAGCCGAAATACACCTGCGGAACGATATAGTCGGCATAGCCATACTCTTTGAGCCACAACTCGACATCGGCAAAAAGGAGATTTTCATTGCCGTCAATATTCCCGGCAGGGCTGATTGAAAATATCTTCTCACTCGAGTAGCTTTTGACAAGAGAAAACAATCCTGCCGCAAATGCGCTCACGCTGTCACGCCGCCACTCGTTGAGACCTTTTTTGCCGCCCGATGACACATATCGCTCATACTCATCCCTGTCTATACTCTCATCTCTCGATGGATAAAAATAATCGTCGATATGTATTCCGTCAACATCATATCCGTCGAGTATCTCCCTCACACCGTCATATATCAGTGCATGAACAGAAGTGGAAGCAGGATTGAAATATATCCCGTTTGAAAGCTGCACAACGGCAGTCGTGCCCAGCAGCTCCTTTGCAGGACTGTTCGACGGGAGAGAGTCGAAATCGTCAGACAGGCTTATGCGAAAGGGATTTATCCATGCGTGGATTTTCAGCCCATTGCCATGTGCCGTGCCGACCATTATCTTCAATGGGTCAAAATCGGGCGAAGCACCATGGCAGGAATACTCAGACCACGGGAATATCTTTGACGGATAAACGGAATCCGCAAAGGCTCGCACATGGACGAATACGGTATTGAATCCCGAATCGGCAATATTTTTGAACATCGTCTCGCACTGAGCAGCAAAACTTTCCTCGCCCTCAGCGGCATCGGGAAGCTCGTATATACTTATCCACACCGCACGAATCTCGTCCGACTTGGATATTTCGGTATGCAGAGTCGAATCGATTTTAGACTGCGGTTGACTGTTTGAATCTCCCGTGCCCGAGGTGCAGGCACTCAACATCACACAGAGCACAATCAGCAAAGCTGACAGGCGTTTCATTGTTATCCCCCCAACGCCAATAATGTTAATTTATATGCAAAAGCGGACAGGATAATGAGAAACAGGCAGATGTGAGTGATGAATAAGGTTGAAACGCCCCGTTTGATTGCCTCACCGAAGTCCGTTTTCTCATCGCACAGCCGAAATCAGAGCACAAATTCAATGCTATCTATGACGAGTGAGGTTGGGTTTGTGCATTTTCGGGATAACGCCCGCAAAGGTCAGTCGGCTTTTTGCGTCAACTTCGTTGACAGCGGACATCCGCAGGGGGGCCTACGGGGTTGCTTTGCATTTATATCAAAACTTCAATTAACCGCTCCGAAACAGACGCATGCATAATCCGTATTCCTCTCATCGAGGCAATGCGAAAGCCGTCGAAGGGGAGATTTTCCTTCGGCGGCCTGTTTGGTTTTCACTTTACTGTTCCGTTTATTATATCCTCAAGCGTTACTCCGTCCAGGTAGCCGTTTATCGCCCTCTCAAGTCCTTGCCACACAGGAAGAGTGAGACAATCGTTGCAGCGTGGGCACTCGTTTTCTCCGTTTTCAAGACAGGTCACAGGTGACAGTCCACCCTCAGTGAGACGCAGCACCTCACTTGCTGTAACTTCGCTCGGGTCTTTGTTCAGACGATAGCCGCCCTGAAATCCCCTCGAGGTTTTGAGCACACCGCCTGTTGTGAGCGACGGCACTATCTGTTCAAGATACTTCTTGGAGATATTCTGCCTTTGCGCCACATCCTTGAGTGCAATAAATCCGTCCGCCTGATTAAGCGAAAGGTCAATGAGCAGTCGCAGTGCGTAGCGTCCTTTTGTCGATATTTTCACTTGAATCACCCCGAATAAATTTTGAGTCTACAGACGGCGAGTTTGCATCGTCCGATTGAAAAATTTTGGTTATTTTCAACTAAATAATAACAGAAAGCATATCAATTGTAAATAAAAAACATAAAAAATAAAGAAATTTTCGATTTTTAGGACATTTTCACTATATAACTTTCTTGCCTTTCGAGACTCGAAGCTGTATAATATATAATGTATTTTTAAGTTCGGAGGTCGATGATGTGGGCAAAATTTCAAATTTTCTCAATTCAAAAATCATAAAGAACGATGTCGGTGAAGAAACCGTACTGACATGGAAAGAAACGCTTTCCTACGCAGTCGGCAGAGGCGCTCAGGGCATGAACACAAGCATGACCAGCTCCAAATACATAAACTTCTTCCTGACGGATGTTCTGTTCAAAAAGCTCAAAGACCCGATGGGCGTTGCCGCAAAGATTCGTTTCTTCTGCGGAATCTTCGACGCTATCAACGACCCGATGATGGGCGTCATAGTGGACAAGACCAGAACCAAAGACGGTCAGATGCGTCCCTATATCAAATGGGCACCGCTTCTCGTTTCGCTCGTCATGGTACTGTTCTTTGTTGGCAGCGCAAACGCAAGCCCCGTATTCAATATAATCTACACCACCTTCCTTTTTGTCATGCTCGATGTGACCTACACGGCGTTTGACATTCCGATGGGTGCACTTGCATTTTCCATTACCCCGAGTGGAATCGAACGCACGAAGCTGTTCGGAATAAGCTCGATAGTCCGTTCGGTAGTCGGTGCTCTTCCGCAGGTTTTCGTTGCAGGTGCGGCTCTGCTCCCCTATTTCAAGGATCACACACCTCAGGCTTACCTGACTTCCGCAATAGTATCCGCAATCTGCATAATTTTCCTGACAAGACTTACCTACAAAAACACAAGAGAGCGTGCCCAACATCAGTCCGACACTCCGAGTGTAAAGGAGTGCTTCTCACTGCTGTTCAAGAACAGACCTCTGCTCATGCTCTTCTTTGCAAACATTTTCTTCCTCATCTGCAAAATTCCCGAGCAGATCTCATTCTACTTTGTTGCAGACCTTATATTCGACAGAAAGTATAATCTTTTCTTCGATGTCATAAAATTCCCCGGTTTCCTGCTCGCAGGACTTATAGTGCCGAAAATTGTCGAAAAGCTCGGCAAGCGTGCGGACTCACGCAGATTCTTCCAGCTTTGCTGTGTCAGTGCAATCGTTCTCCACGCCCTCTTTGCTCTGACCACATACAGCGGACTTATCAACAAGCCGTCCGGTCAGGCGGCATCACCGTTCATTGCAATTCTTGCCATACTCTTCACCGGTCTTACCACCATTCCGCTCGAGTTCAAGAACCTCATGCAAAAAGAGATGGAAGCGGAGACCGTTGACTACATCGAGTGGAAAACAGGCCGCAGAGTTGAGGGCATTATGCTCTCGATAATGAGCTTCACAGGCAAAATCGAGAACACATTCGCTTCTTCGATAGGCCTTACTATTCTCGGACTTGTCGGCTATGTCAACCACACCGAGGGTTCACTTGTTCAGAATCCGCAGACCAACCTCGCACTCTTCATTTTGACCACAGTTGTTCCGGCTATCGGTTATCTGCTCATGCTTATCCCGATACATTTTTATAACATCACAGGTGACAGCCACCGCAAGATGATGAGCGAGATTGCTGAGCGCAGAGCCGCCATCGCCGCAGAAACCGCCGCAGAAATGCAGAGTGTCGGTGAACAGGCATGAATGAGCGTTTCATATTCATAGCCGACACGCACCATTTTTCACGCACCCTCTCCGACTCTGGCGAGGCTTATACCTACAGAAGTGAGTCGGATCAGAAGTGCCTTGAGGAAACGGGTGCGATAATCGATGCGGCATTCGATAAGATACTCGAAGATCCGCCGACCGCAGTTATGATAGCCGGCGATCTCTCCAACGACGGAGAGCGTGTGAGCCACGAGGAATTCAGAGGAAAGCTCAATCGACTTCAGGAGAAAGTTCCCGTCTATGTCATCACCGCCACGCACGACTGGTGCTGTGACGAAAATCCCAGAAGATTCAATAAGGGCGATGTCACAAACGATGTTGACACTGTACCGCACGAAGAACTCAGCGAGTTTTACAAAGAATTCGGACTTCAAAACGCCATAAGCTCATATAAAACACACCTCGGCATATATTCATATGTTGCACAGATAGCTCCCGGAGTCCGTCTGCTTGCACTCAACGACGACCAGAACGGCAAGGGACGTGCAGGATATACGCCCGAGCACATGGCGTGGGTCGAGGAGCAGATAAGAAAGGGCAAAGAGGACGGCCAACTGATGATTGGCATGGAGCACCACCTGCTCATTGCCCACATCGACCCGTTCATCACCAGCGGTCACTGTGTCGGCGACCGTGAAGAAGTGGCATCAAAATTAGCCGACGCCGGACTGCGGTATATGTTTGTAGGTCACTCGCACATTCAGCGAATCGATACCTTTGTGTCCCATGCCGGCAACCCGATAACCGAGGTAAACATCGGCTCTCTGTGCGGCTACCCTGCGCCGATGGTAAACGCCACTCTAACAGATGACGGCAGACTGCACATAACGACCGAGCACCTTGAAAGCTTTGACGGCGTTGACAACGCTCAGGACTTCCTGAAAAGCCACGCAACCGCCATGATTGACCGCCTGCTTGAGAGTGCGGTAACAAGCCGTGAGGAATTTTCAAAAAGGCTCAAGGCTTTGGGCATTAACAATGAAAAAATCGCATATATCCGTCCGCTCATAAAACCCGTTGCAAAGCTTCTGCTCAACGTCGATGTTATGACTTTTTACCGCAAGGTAAACCGTTTGACTTTCGGCAAAGCACTGAACAGGGCAGATGCAGAGCAACTAAAGGACGAAAAGGTTTTGGATATTGTACACAATGTCCTGCTCTCATTCCTTGACGGCGGTTTAAACCGCCACGACAGGGACAGCGCATACTACAGACTCGTTGCAGGCACTGTCGCAATTCCGTCAAAAATCTTCAAAAAAGTTTCGCTTTTTCAAAAGCTCAACCGCTGTGCCGATGCCATTCTCACAGGCAGTACGCCCGACCCCGAGGACGCGATAATATAACAAAAAATTAGACCTTGAATCGCAGCATTTCGTCGCAGATTTGAGGTCTGCTGTTTTTACGCATATTTTATCGATAAAATACGGTAAAAATTCACTTTTAGCTTGATTTTAGCAACAATGGAGTTTATAATTGTTCTGTACGTTTTACAATACATTCGGAAAGGCGGATGAAAAAAATGAAAACTTATGACGTAATCGTTATCGGTTCCGGTAACGGCGGTCTGACAGCTGCGGCGAACTGCGCAAAAGCAGGTCTCTCTACGCTTCTGCTTGAAAGACACAACATCCCCGGCGGCTCCGCTACCTCTTTCGTCAGAGGCAGATTCGAGTTCGAGCCTTCGCTCCATGAGCTTGCAGGTGAAAGCTCCGACGGTGACGGCGGTTCCGCAAGAAAAATCTTCGAGCGTCTGGGCGGCGATGTTGATTGGTATCAGCACGACTCCACATTCCGTCTCGTCATCCCCGCACAGGAAGGCGACAAGGATACTTTCGTAAACGAGGACGGAGTTGAGGTCTCTCTCGATGCACGTATGCCTGTCGGTTTCGAGGAGTTCTCAAGAAAAATCGACGAGATCGTTCCCGGCTCTTACGAGAGCTGCATGAAGGCTTTCGATCTCTCTACCCGCACTTTCAAGGCTCTTGACAGCCTTGAGAAGCCCGCAGAACTTGTCGGCAGCCTCAAGGACATCCCCGACATCCTCAGAATGGGCGGCCACACCATCAAGGAAGTTCTCGATTCCATCGGTATGCCTAAGAAGGCTCAGGACATCTTCAACACCTACTGGTGCTACCTCGGCGCTCCTGCTTCGAGCCTTGACTTCCTCTATTACATGGCTATGCTTCACAGCTATGTCAGACACGGCACACATATTCCTCACCTTCGCAGCCACGAGATGAGCCTTGCAATTGACAAGGTTATCCGCAGAGAGGGCGGCGAGATTTGGTACAATTCGGAAGTTACCAAGTTCATCGTCAAGGACGGCAAGCCTGTCGGCGTTGTTATCAACGGCGAAAAGGAAGTTTATGCAAAGCGTTTCATCTGCAACGCTTCCCCAGTCACTACATGGAAAGATATGTTTGACGAGAAGGATGTCCCCGAGAAGCAGATTCAGATGGTCAACGCAAGAAAGGTTGCTACCGCTCTTACCACTGTTTACCTCGGCATGAACGTGACCAAGGAACAGCTCGGTATCAAGGATTATTCGACCTTCATCGCTCCCACTTCCGACTCCGATGAGCAGTTTGCACTTGTTGACAAGTACTTCAGCGGCTACTGCATCATCAACTGCCTCAACGAGATTATCCCCGACTGCACCCCCGAGGGTACCTGCCAGCTCTTCCTTACCGGCATGACCAAGGGCGATGTCATGGAGGGCATTGAGCCTAAGGACTACAAGAAGTTCAAGACAGCAGTTGCAAAGGATATGATCGAGACCTGCGAAAAGGCTCTGAACATCTCCATTATGCCTTACATCGAGGAGATCGAAATCGGTCTTCCGCCCACATTCGCAAGATACCTCAACACTCCTCAGGGCACACCTTACGGCTATATGCTTGAGAAGTGGGATAGTATGCTTCCCCGTACCATCCAGTTTATGGCTGATCAGCCCTTCGATAACTTCATCTTCTGCGGCGCATCTCAGGAGCGTGGTGACGGTTACGCCTGCTCTTACTATTCAGGCGAGAAGGCAGCGGATCTGACCATCAAGGCACTGAAAAAGGAGGGCAAATAAGATGAGCATTAAAGATCTGAAAGCAACAAAATTTATTTCTCTTATCCCCGGCAGACAGAAAAAGTTCAAGAATGCTTCCAAGGAGCTTGTCAGAGATAACGATACGGCAATGGCACTCGCCAAGGCTCTTCACCCCAAGCGTCAGTATCTCAAGGTTGCTGAGGTTGTTGACAGAGCTGAGGACTGCAAGAGCTTCACCCTCGTCCCCGATGAGGCAAGAGACACTACCGCCCTTGCATATTTCGGCGCAGGTAAGTACCTCACCGTATTTGAGACAATTAACGGTATGCCGATAACCAGAGCATACTCAATCTCTTCTTCCCCCAAAGATTCTCTTGAGGGCAAGTATGTGCTGACAATAAAGCTCGTTGACGGCGGTCTTATGTCAAGATACATCTTCGACACATGGACTGTCGGCACTGAGGTTGAGGTCTCCGCTCCCTCCGGTAACTTCGAGTATCAGCCCCTCAGAGATGCCGAGACTGTTGTCTGCGTTGCAGGCGGCAGCGGTATCACTCCGTTCCTTTCCATGGCTAACGCTATCGCAGACGGCGATGAGGACTTCAAGCTCATACTCCTCTACGGCAGCAGAAATTATGACAACATCCTCTTCAAGGATGAGCTTGCAGAGCTTGAGAGCAAGTGCGACAAGATAAAGGTCGTCCATGTTCTGAGCAACGAGGAGAACGATGTTGAGGGCACCGAGAAGGGCTTCATCACCGCAGACCTCATCAAGAAGTACGCTCCCGACAATGAGCCTTATTCGGTATTTATCTGCGGTTCTCAGCAGATGTACGCTTTCGTTGACAAGGAGATCGAGAAGCTCAACCTGCCCAAGAAGTACATCCGTCACGAGATGTTCGGTGAGTTCCACAATCCCTCAACTCAGGAGGATTATCCGGCAGGCGTACCCGAGAAGGTTAAGATCACCGTCACTATTCAGGACGAGACCCGTACCGTTGAGGGACTTTCCGCTGACTCCGTCATGCAGACTCTTGAGAAGAACGGCATCTCCGTTCCTGCCCGCTGCAGAAGCGGTGAGTGCGGATTCTGCCACTCTCACCTTATCTCCGGTGAAGTTTATGTACCCAAGCACCTTGAGTACCGCCGTCTGGCAGACTTCAAGTTCGGCTGCATCCATCCCTGCTGCTCGTTCCCGCTGACCGATCTTGAGATCGTTGTCCCCGTAGCGAAATAAGCAAAGCAAAGTAAAAAGTTCAACCGCCCCGAGTGAAAGCTCGAGGCGGTTTTTTCATGCAAAAAGCCGAGGGCAAACGCTCTCGGCTCAAATTTTCAGTTTTCGGCAAAGTAGTTTTCCTGTGCATAATTGTATGCCGATTTCAAGAACGCCTTTGCATCCTTTGAAATGTCCGCACTCGGCACAAGCATATCGAACGCATGGAAACAGCCCTCATATTCCTTAAATGTCACGCTGACCCCTGCCGCACGGAGATTGTTGACAAATGTAACCGTCTCATCATAAAACGGCTCAACAGTGCCGACAAAGGTGCAGGCAGGCGGCAGATTGGAATAGTCTGTCGCCCTTGCAGGTGCGGCGTAGGCGGGTATCTCCGTCAAATCTCCAAGGTACATTTCCCACGCAACCTTATTCGACTTCGAGTTCCACACGGGTGCATCATTATCCTTTGACGACTCGGTTTCACGGTCGTCTATCATCGGATAAAGCGGCATCTGAAAGGCAATATTCACCTCTCCCCTGTCCCTTGCATAAAGACACAGTGCGGCAGTCAGTCCGCCGCCTGCGCTCTCGCCGCCGACAAAAATCTGATTTTTATTTATTCCGAGGCTCTCGGCATTATCGACCATCCACTTGAGTGCAAGGTAGCAGTCATTGAGCTGCGCCGGATAAGGCTCTTTTGATGCGGAAGTATAATCGGGCAAAACCGCCACAGAATTGCCGTCGGCAATAAGATTGTCCATAAAACCGAAAGTCTGCTCAGGCAAACCGAGGGCGTAACCGCCGCCATGCAGCCACAAAAGTCCCGTAGCGTTCGGATTAACGCCCGACTTCGAGGTGCAAATAACAAGTCTGAGCTGAGTGCCATCCTCACGGGTGACATATTCCTGCCGAATCTCGGTCTTTTTACCGAGCCATATTCCGGGCACGACCGCACGCATAACGGTATCACCGAGCTTGAAAAGCGTTTTATTAAAAGAGGGCAGGAGCGTGCGAAACGCAAAACCGGCAAGGCGAAGCTGAGGGTCGAGGTCGGAAAGCTTAACATTCGGTTCTGTCACACAGGCAGAGACAGGCACTGCGGCACAAAAAATAATAACCAAAGCGAGTATCAGCGAAACAGTTTTTCTCATCATTTACACCGTCCTTTTCATTGTAACTATATTCTACTCTCTTAAAGCTCCGCTTGTCAACAGGTGTTGCAATTTATATTTTCGCTTGAGAGAGAAAAAAGCCTTGCAATTTCCGACGATATAGATTATAATATATGCGTTCTTTACACAAGCCGGTGTGATGGAATTGGCAGACGTGCCGGACTCAAAATCCGGTGGTGGTGACACCGTACCGGTTCGACCCCGGTCACCGGCACCAACAAAAATCCGCTCTCGAAAGAGGGCGGATTTTTGCTTTGATTAGACGATACAGCAGAGAAGTTGTTAATGTGTATCAATCCCGTTTTGTTTGAAATCAATTTCAGTATTGAAATTATCTGTTAAATAATGTATAATGAATATGAAATAGACAAAAGGTGGTGAATCCAATGCAGTATTCTTTGTCAGACAATCTAAAAGGAATTCAAGCTGTTTGAACA